>NZ_VTOZ01000015.1:0-75296 GCF_008271345.1 Pseudoselenomonas caprae | reverse complement strand
CTCGTGTCTGTTCATTGAATTATTCTTATAACCGATGAAACGACTGGGATAAAATTTGTAGAAATCTTTACCACTCTGAACAGCAATAAAGCAATTCCCTTTTTTGATTTTTTCCAAGGCATAATCAAATTCAGAGTCTAGTTTATTTTCGAGATACTTATCCATAGTGGCAATGTTAGCCATGATATCTTCTAGATTATTTATTCTTTCCATGAGAGAGAGCCTCCTAATTTTTTTTATTGTCATTGAGGAGCGTGATAGCATGAATTTCTTTACAAAATTTTTCCGCTCACGGGATAAGCCTCAAAATGTCTATCACTTCAGTGGTTGGCCATTTGTTTTCGGCAGGTCAGCCAGCAAGCAGATTGTCAATGAGTTTTCTGCCATGCAGACCACGGCAGTATATGCTTGCGTCAGAATCTTGGCTGAGTCCATTGCAGGACTACCACTTCATGTCTATGAGTACAAAGGGAAGGGCAAAGAGCGTGTGCCGCAGCATCCGTTATATTTCTTGCTCCATGACTCGCCAAATCCCGAAATGACTTCTTTTATATTTCGAGAGACAGCCATGATTCACCTGCTTTTATGGGGGAATTCCTACTCGCAGATAATTCGTGATGGCATGGGACGAGTGGTGGGGCTTTATCCGTTGTTGCCTAACCGCATGAGCGTTGACCGGGATGAGCATGGTGAGATTGTTTACACTTACACACCAATGTCGGACAGCAATCCCAAAATCAAAGGTGGCAGTCAGATAAAGCTGCGACGGCAGGATGTACTGCATATTCCGGGGCTGGGCTTTGATGGACTTGTCGGTTACTCTCCCATAGCCATGGCGCGTAACGCTGTGGGTATGACCTTGGCCTGTGAGGAGTACGGTTCGTCCTTCTTCGCCAATGGGGCAAGACCAGGGGGCGTGTTGAAGCATCCAGGAGTTCTCAAAGATCCATCAAAATTGCGAGAAAGCTGGCAAGCTGTCTATGGTGGCACAGCCAATACAGGCAAGGTAGTGGTCTTGGAGGAAGGTGTGGATTATCAGCAGATATCCATCCCGCCGGAAGAGGCGCAGTTCCTCGAAACTCGCAAGTTCCAGATTGACGAGATAGCACGGCTCTATCGAGTGCCGCCACATATGATTGGTGACCTTGAAAAGTCCAGCTTTAACAATATCGAGCAGCAGTCCTTGGAATATGTGAAGTACACCTTAAATCCGTGGGTGGTACGGTGGGAGCAATCCTTACAGAAAGCCCTGTTCAATCCTGCGGAACAGAAGCGATACTTCATCAAGTTCAACGTGGATGGGCTGATGCGAGGTGACTACCAGAGCCGTATGGCTGGTTATGCGGTCGGCAGACAGAACGGCTGGTTATCAGCCAACGATATCCGCGAGATGGAGAATATGAATCCTATCCCGGAGGAGGAAGGTGGAAATCTTTACTTAATCAATGGCAACCTGTGCAAATTAAAGGATGCTGGGATTTTCAGTAAACAGACTGGAGGTACAAATGAAAAAGCGTAAATTTTGGAACTGGGTGCGCGACTCCGATACAGGGGAGCGCACCCTTGTGTTAAACGGGCAGATTGCCGAGGACTCATGGTTTGGGGATGAAGTCACACCAGCCATCTTCCGAGATGAGCTGATGAAGGGAGAAGGAAACATCACGGTTTGGATTAACTCCCCAGGCGGCGATGTGTTTGCTGCAGCGCAAATTTACAACATGCTCATGGATTACAAGGGAAATGTAACTGTTCGCATAGACGGTCTGGCGGCTTCAGCAGCATCCATGATTGCCATGGCCGGAACCACCGTGGAGATGTCCCCTGTGGGCATGCTGATGATTCACAATCCCAGTACGGCAGTCATTGGCAACACCAAGGAAATGCAGGCGGCAATCCAGATGTTGGACGAGGTGAAGGAATCCATCCTCAATGCTTATGAACTGAAAACGGGGCAGCCCCGTCAACAGTTGTCCGACCTTATGAATGCGGAAAGCTGGATGAACGCCAAGAAGGCCGTGGAGCTAGGCTTTGCAGACAAGATTCTGTTCGCCAACGAGGATGAGGAAAAGCAGTCCGAGGGTGTTGAAGCCATGCTGTTTTCCCAGCGGGCAGTAACAAACTCCCTCATCGATAAAATCAAGGCGCAGTCGCTGAAATTCGTTAAGGCGGCTGTGCCGGACAACCGTGTATCTGCAGACGCTCTCAGGAGCCGTCTTAACTTACTTATTCACTGATTGGAGGAATTATTTATGGCAAATGTTATGGAACTTCGCAAGAAACGGGCACAGCTGTGGGAAGGTGCCAAGGCTTTTCTGGACAGTCACACGGATAAGGACGGCAAGCTTTCTGCCGAAGATGCTGCCGCCTATGACAAGATGGAGGCAGATGTGGTGGCTCTCGGCAAGGACATCGAGCGCATGGAACGTCAGATGGCGATTGATGCAGAACTTGCCAAGCCTACTTCCGAGCCGATTGTCAACAAGCCTGTCGCCAAGGTGCTGGAGAAAACGGGCAGGGCAACAGATGAATACCGCAAGGCTATGATCGCCGCCATCCGCAGCAACTTCCGCAACGTATCCAACGTACTGCAGGAAGGTGTTGATACCGATGGCGGTTATTTAGTGCCGGAGGAATACGACAGCCGCTTGATTGATGTGCTGAACGAGGAGTGCATTATGCGTAACCTCGGTACGAAAATCACTACCAGCGGTGAGCGCAAAATCAACATCGCCGCCACTAAGCCTGCCGCATCGTGGATTGAGGAAGGCGGTGCTCTCAGCTTTGGAGATGCCACCTTCGACCAGATTATCATGGATGCCTACAAGCTTCATGTGGCGATTAAGGTCACGGAGGAGCTTTTGTACGATTCTGCCTTTAATCTGGAAAGCTACATCATCCAGCAGTTTGGCAAGGCTATCGCCAATGCCGAGGAGGATGCCTTCCTCAACGGTGATGGCAACCACAAGCCCACCGGCCTTTTGACCACGGCTCAGACTGGCGTGACCACCAGCGGTGCATCTATCACGGCAGATGACCTTATCGAGCTGGTTTACAAACTCAAGCGCCCTTACCGCAAGAGTGCAGCTTTTATCGTCAACGACCAGACCTTGGCGGCAATCCGCAAGCTGAAGGATGCCAACCAGGCGTACATGTGGCAGCCTTCCTACCAGATGGGCGAGCCTGACCGTCTGTTGGGCTATCCGATTCACACTACACCTTTTATGCCTACGGCAGAGGCGGGGAAGACGGCGCTGGTGTTCGGTGATTACAGCTACTACAACATCGGTGACCGTGGCTCCCGTTCCATTCAGGAACTGCGTGAACTGTTTGCCGGAAACGGCATGATTGCCTTTGTTATGAAGGAACGTGTGGACGGCAAGTTGGTACTGCCGGAGGCCGTGCAGATGTTGAAAATCAAAGGTGCTGCTGGCAAGGGCTGATGTAAATATAGTGTGGGGAGATGCCTTGCTGGTGTCTCCCTGTTTTTATGGGAGTGATGGCTTATGATTGTTTCCTTGCCTAAAGCAAAAGAATATCTCCGTATTGACACGGATGCCGAAGATAAAATCGTTCGCAAACTCCTGCGGGCGGCAGAGCGTTTATGCATGGATGTGGCAAGGCTTGATGAGGACGAATTCAAAGCCTGCGGAGCTATAGCCAAGACGGCAGTGCTCTATACGGTCGGCTATCTTTATGAACACCGGGATGATGCTGACCATAAAAAACTTACCATAACACTCCGTTCCCTGCTGATGGGGATTCGCCGGGAGGGCTTCTGATGTATGTATCTCTGAACGAACTTAAGCAGCGGATAACGATTCTGCGTCCTGTTACCGAGCAGGATGCAGAGGGCAATCTGGTGGAACATGACAGGACAGAAGTGGCAACGGTCTGGGCAAAAGTTCTGCCTTATGCCGCCAAAATCTCCGATGGCTACGCTGAAGAAGTCAAAGAGGTGGACTACCGCATAGCAATTCGCTATCGAACAGACATCAAGGTGACGGATATTATCTGTTGGCAGGGCAAGACACTCCGGCAGACGGCTCCGCCATATGGCAAGGACGGCAGACGTCAGTGGCTTATTCTGGAATGCAGGGAGCTGGTGGAAGATGAGTAAAGGCTGGGTCAATACGCAGAAGCTTCTGGAGGAAATGGGGGAAGGGGTGCTGGAGGCAGGCAAGAAAGCTCTCGCCGAAGGTGCAGAAATGGTGGTACAGGAAGCCAAGAACCGCTGTCCGGTTTATAAGGGCAGTGACCATCGCGTAGTACCGGGGGCGCTCCGGGATTCCATCCGGGCTGTTAAGAAGAAATGCGGTGCAGAGTATAAAATCACTGCCGATGCCGAAACGCAGGACGGTCTGAAATATGGCAGGCTGGTGGAGTTCAGCCCGCGCATCAACAAGCCTTTTATGTATCCGGCTATGGATGCCCAGCGTGAAGCGGTGAAGGATAGAATCGTGGAAGCGGTCAAGGCAGCAGTGAGGAGGACGAAATGAGTATTGCGGAAACTGTATATCGTGGCCTTATGGCAGATACCAAGTTGGTAAGGATGCTCCATCGTGACTGCCGGGGCAGGTGTATCTATCATGGTCGCAGTCCGGATGCCGGGAGCTACCCTATATTGGTGTATTCTGTGATTTCGGATGTTCCGGCTCTTTCGGCAGATGGAGCAGAACTGGAACGCCGGGTGACGGTGCGCATTCATGTGCTGACCAAAGATGGTGTAGCAGACAGCATCACCGACCGGGTAAATGCAGTGATGTGTTCCCTCGGTTTTGTTCGCGCCCAGTCGTTGGAGATGGCTGAGCGCAATTTTTTTGTAAACGTAATCGACTATAGGATTGGAGTGGAAAGCTAATGGCAGAACCAAAGAATACGGCAACTCTTGCCAGCAACCTTATGAGCGGGCAGTTCATCAACGTACAGAAACTGCATATTGCAAAAATGCTGACGGATGAACCAAATGGCACGGCTACTTATGAAACGCCTATAAACTTAGGGCGTATTCTTCGCAAGGTGGATATCAAGCCCAAGACTAGTCAGGCAGAACTGTACGCCGATGGGCAGAGCATTGACAGCGTGACGGGAACAGCCTCTTACGATTTGACCTTTGATACGGCAGCCCTGCCGTTGGAGTACATTGCTTATCTCTTCGGCCACAAGATGGAAAATGGTGTGATGGTGGCAGGCAAAGACGATGTGGCTCCTTTCTTTGCCGTCATGTTTCAGTCGGACAAGCGAAACGGCAAAAAACGCTATACCAAATTCTACAAGGTACAGTTTACTGAGCCTTCGGAGACTGGCAGCACCAAGGAAGAAAATATTGCCTACGCAACGCCGACTATCACCGCCAAGGCCATCTACCGTCTGTCGGATGGCCTGTCCTATACCAAGGCCGATGAGGAGTCTGGCTTTACGGAGGCGGCTGACTGGTATGCAAGTGTTTGAGGAGGACTGAGAAGAGATGGATAATCCCAAGATTGTCATAGATGGCAAAACTTATACGCCAAAATCTCCCAAGATGAAGGTTTGGCGTGAGTTCCTGGCTTTCTTTGATGAAGACAAGCAGGATATGGCTTTGGAAGAATACCTTGACCGCAATGTGGATCTGATTGTTTTGGCCTTCGGGCAGAAGGAAATCACCAAGGAATCTATAGATGAGAATATGGAAGTTGCAGACATTGTGCCACTGGTGCGTGAAATCTTCCTGTGGCTGCAGTCGCTGACCTTCTCGAAACTGGTGAAAATCCCAAACGGGGAAACGGAGTCGGCAACATCGAGCTGACTCCGTACCAGACACTTTTAAGATACTACGAACGATTGCAGTCAGCTTACGGCTGGACGGTACAAGAGGTGGATGAAACGGATGCAGGTATACTGCTCGACCAATTGCTGGTGACATCCATGGTCAAAGAGGCTGGCAGTCAGAAATTTATTGAGGATGTGATGTAATGGCCAAGGGGCAGAAAATAGACGAACTGTATATTTCACTGGGCTTGGACATTGCCCGTCTGCAGCTGGATTTCGACACGGCAGGAAGAACGGTCAGCCAGACCATGGCACGGCTTAACAGTGAGAGCAAACAGCTCACATTGAAAACGGACATCGACCTCACCAAGCTGGAAGGCGCCGGCAAGGAACTCGACCAACTGAAAATCAAGTACCAGGCCATCAATCAGCAGTTGGATATTCAGCGACAAAAGGAACAAATCCTTGCAACTGTGGTAAAAGATGCTCACAAGACCAGTGGCGAGGATAGCGGTCTTACCAGACAGGCAGAAACCAATCTCCTGAAACAGCAGAAAGCCATCGCCCAGATGGAAGCTGAAATGCGCAGGCTGAATATACAGATTAAGGCAGCAGGAGGTAATGCCACTACATTTGGTCAGCGGATGTCAGCCAGTATTGGACAGGCCAAGGCAGGGCTTGGGAGTCTTTCCGGCGGTTTTAATCTGCTCAGTGCCAAGATGGCGGCAGTGCTTGCCATTGCCACTACGGGAGCTGGACTGTTCAATATTACCCAAAGTGCCATGGAAAGTGGCGAAAGTCTCTATAAACTCACCCAAAGGCTGCATACTTCAAGTGCCGAGGCGGCAAAACTGAACCGTGTATTTGCTATGGTGGGTGTGAATGTCCAGTCTATTACGCCGTTGATGGCAAGGCTGGACAAGCAGATACTCTCGGCAGGTGAGAGTGGCAACTCGACCACTCAGTCCTTAATCAGATTTGGTGTATCGCTGACAAATGGCAGTGGTGCTTTGAAGTCTATGAGCGATCAGCTGGGGGAACTTGCCAGGGGGTACCGCACGGCGGCAGATGCCGGAGAGGAAGAAGCCTATGTGGCCGAAGTCCTCGGTGCAAGAGGAGCAGGGCTGGTGCCTGTTCTTGAACAGTACACCGAGCTGATGGAAATCTCCTCCCATATCAAGACCACGGGGCTTTTAGACCCGGAGCAGGCACACAAGACCTACCTCAAGTGGAAGGAAATGGAGATGGAGGCAGGTCAGCTGAAAACCGCCTTCGGTGCAGCCTTGCTTCCAGTAGCTGAAGAATTGATGCCGGACATCATTGAAGGCTTCAAGGGGCTTATCGATTCCATCCGTACAAATAAGGACGATATCAAAGAATTGGCGGTCACAGTCGGTGAGTTTGCTAAAACGTCAGTCGACCTTTTAGGTGGTGTGGCAGATGCGCTGGAAGCCATCGGCATCAATGCCAAAACTACACAGGAGGCACTCAGCAACGTTGGAACTTATGCTCGTCATGGTGGTGTAGGTACAACGGTGCAGGGCGCACTAGTGGGGGCTGGCGTGGGCTTTATGGTTGGTGGCCCGGTTGGTGCCGGCATTGGCGCAGGTGTGGGTGCGCTTGGTACCTATGAACTTGCCACGCACACCGACAAGTTCAAGGAATGGCAAGCCGAGGATGAAGCTCTCAAGGAAGAAAAGAAAGCTGCCCGTGAAGCCGAAGAAGCCATCCGCAAGAATAGTGAAGCCAAACGGGAAAATGCCCGCGCCTCAAGACAAGCGGCACTGGCGGCAGAGAAAATGAGTCAGGCTAATGCCGAATTGAAGGAAGCTATGGCCAATCTTAGCCGTAGCGACCTGGAAAAATCTCTGGCGGGTATTAACAAGGAAATAGAGAAGTTTCAGCAGGCAGGGGCAAGCCAAGGGCTCATTGATGAGTACAAAGCCGCCAAACAGGCACAAATCTATGAAGACTTTCAGCACAATGTCGTAGATAAGACGCAGGAAATCTATCGCTCGGATTTAGCCAATCAGCTGGCCAATATTGACCGTGAAGCTGAAGCCTATCGGAAGAAGGGATTGGACGAGGTCAGTGCTACTCAGTGGGCTGCAGCCAGCAAGGCAAAAGTCCGTCAGCAGTTTGAAAATGAGGTGGCTTCCCGTATAGATTCCATCTGGCAGGACAGTCTCCGCAACAGGCTGGATGAAATCGAACGGGAGAAAAAGGCCTGGCAGCAAAAAGGTGTAGACGAGGTTAAAGCTACTCGGTGGGCAGAAAAAGCCAAAGCCGATGCCAGACGTGATGCCGCGCTGGAAACCTTGCGCTCACAGAAGGAAGAACTGGAGGCATTCCGACATGGTGGCAAGATTGGGCTGTTAAAGAAACTTCGTGAAGAAGCCGGTCTGACCGCTGAAGATTTACGTTTTACTCCGGCAGAACTGGAAAAATTTCAGGCGGCAAGAAAAGAAGCAGCAGATAATCTTCTGCCGCAGTTTGCCGTCAATCCTCACTGGGAGCAGGATGTAGGACGGCAGGACATGGCAGACACTCTGGCACAAATTCGCGCCAGCTTTCAGGGAACACCAGAGCAACTGGCAAGGCTGGATGGAATCAGCATAACCGCTGAAAGTGCGGACCGGCTGGCAGGGGCCATCAGCGACAATATGGCAGGGGCAATGGAACGGCTCAATCAGCCCAAAACCATGGGGGAAGGAAATCAAACCATCAATCATGCACCAACTGTAAATGTCTCGGTGAACATCGACACTGCCGTTACTCAGGACAGCGAAAGCATGAGCCGTCTTGCTGACCAGGTGGCAGATAGAATAACGCCTGCCGTAGAGCAGGCATTGGGGAGTGGTGAACTTGCATATTGAGATTGACGGACATCGCTCATTATCTGTGGAGGGCTGGAAAGTTCTGCCGGATGATCGCCAACAGACAATGGAAGTCCTCGGTGGCACGGTGGTGCAGGACTTCGGTCATTTGGAGAGCGGTGACAAGTACAGCTGTACAGCGAACTTTCTGCTGTCAGATTGGCAAGAAATAAAGAAGTTATGGAATAACCGCACCCCTGTAAGCGTCAAGGATGAGGCAGGCATTATCCATACGAAGCTGCGTGTGGTGGTGAAGGGCTACAGCTATGTCAGCCACTTCCCACGCTGCTATAAAGTGAATCTGGAATTTTGGAGGGTTTAACAAATGGCAAATCAGTTGCATATCTATACAAACAATCCCACGGCAGGAAAGACAGACGGCACGGAGGCTTCAAGCGGTACGGGACTTACTCCCATTTCCGTCACCTTAGATGCCAGCAAGGCAGAATCGGCGGCGGTGAAATGCGCTGTCAGATGTGATGAGGGTTACAAGATTGATGGTGGGGTGACGGTCAGTCTGAAGGGCACGAGTTCAGCCAAGTGGAAATTGGCAAAAGATGGTGATTTTGCCGATAGTAAAGCGGCTTTAGATGGTGCAATTTGGCAAGATAAAATCGCCCTTACGGATGTAGCGGATGGCAACGTTATCTTCTGGGCCAAGGCCATGAGTTCGGAGGATGAACCGCCGCAGAAGGATACCAGCGTCAGCATTGAAGCTGTGGGAAAGGTCGTGGTTGTGTGAGTTTCAAGTATATGAATCCCGGTTTTGCCGAGTGGTTGAATACTAACGCCGGCACAACCGTCAACAGCTATGAGTACAATCGCTATGGTGGTGTATCGTTTTGGAACAAGCAGAACAAGGCTGATGTGGAACTGCCGGAGGCACCAGGCAAACATTTATACATCAAGGCGTCCTTTTGGATTAGCGACCAAGGCGGTGACAGGGGATATTTTGAAATCAGTTCTGCCAACAAAGATGGCTCTGGAGGCACCGGCTTTGGAGGGCGCAGAGGTTATGGAAAAGATTGGGATATATACTGGTACGGTGACGGTTCGCCCAATACGTTGTCAAAAGTTAGTTGCATAAGATACGGGAAGATGAACGATATCCTGATTCATATTACTACAGATACCACCGGTGCAGCTAAAATGACCTTGACGCTGAACGGTACAGTCATCTATGACAATTTAAACTGGGACATTGGCCTGCACGGCTATGTGAAACTTAGAAGCGAGGTTTCGGATTTGCTGCTGTCCAATATCATTATTTCCGACCAGCCTATTGACATCAAGGAGCGGGTTGTACCACTGGCGATTAAAACCACAGAAACAGACCTGCCTGTTGATGATGACGGCAACTATATAACCTCCGAGCCGGACAAGATCGTGATTTACACATTGGATACCAGCGATGTTATCGAGCGTTTGGGTGATGATTTTCAGATAACGGGCATGGGCTTTGCCTGCGTTCCCGGATATTCCACCGGGGATGCGGTGACGAAGATTACAGGCTTTCGCCGAGACCAACAGGGAGAAAATGAACTGGGGAGCGTCAGCCTTTCCTCGGAAAAGAACGGCAAAGCAGTGTTGGGAACGGCCATAGATATGTCACTGGCTGATTTGCAGACTAGTCAGTTCGGCATAAAGACGGGAGCATGATATGGCAGATGAAGTACAAAATGAAGCCTGTATCGGCCAGATGCAATTTGCCGCCACAATAAGGATTAAAGGGCAGGTTGTCATCAAGCCGCAGTATGTTTGCCTTTCGCTGTTGGAACATGGCAGAGCTGCTCATTTGGGCAAGGCCGCTTTCTGCATAACGACAAAATTTCCAGGACAGGCGATATTCTCCGATGGCATAGCGTGTATTTCCATACTGGAACCTGTTGAACGACAGGTGGCGGTGTTGGCAGATACCTTGCGTCTACTGGGAGAAGAATGCCAGACAGTAATTGGGCTTGAGCGGAATGTGGTGTGCTCGGAAACAGCATCTGTGCCAACTTGTTGCGAATTGACAGTTGAAAATTCTGTAACAGCAGATGCCCAACGAAACGTGGCAGTAGACGGAATACTGACCATCAAAACCAAGCGCAACATAACCTGTAGTGATATTGCCTTAGCAGATACAGCACGGCAAGTCATTTCTACTTTGCAGGGGGTTAGCATCGGTACGCTCCGTGAAACCTATGCTGATGAGATTGTTGTAGCTGATGGTATCCGCAACTTGTCGCGGAATAATTCTCTTGCAGCAGATGCAGAGCGAAATTTGCAGGCATTGCAGGCTACATCCGCAGATATGGAGCGGTGTGTTTCAAAAAACGAATCAGCTGTGCTGAATATTCCAAGGTTGCTGGTCAAGACTGAAACTGCCATTGCCACGACTGAGCGCACCGTAAATTCGCCGCTACAGGCAGCAACCGCAGATACAGCAAGGCAGGTTGCTTTCATATCCAAAGCAGAAGCCATGACCGAGCGCGATTTGTCCAAATGGGAAGTTGCCCATGGAGATACAGTTTCAATCTTGCCGTACCATTTTGCCATAGATGCCAATAAGGGTACTGGTGGCGATGGTATAGACGATATTCCGCAACAGAATATTTCCGGTATCCAGTCGGTAACGCTCGCTCTCAACGAACGGACGCTTGCCGATACCTTTCAAATGGTGACGGCCAGTCCGTTAGATATTGAAGCGGCTGTGCAAGGCAAATTATTGGACTTCGACTGCGATTTTCAGGTGGAGGAAACCAGTCAGCAGGGCATCTTGCAGACGGTAAAAGGGATGTACCCCTTGGACCGCCTGCTTTATATGCCCATCAATATTGAGGTAGTGGAGGCTGACTGTTCCTACTATACCCGCCAAATCGCCGATGTCTTAGGGTTGCAGCTCGACCTGCGTATCGAAGATTTCACGCCATCGCAGGATTACAGTTTGTCGGGCATGACCTATCAGGATTTTATCTCATCGCTCTTTTCCTGGACCAGCCGTCTACCTCAGCGACAAATCAATGTCTTTATCCGTGGCAGAACGCTGCATATTATTCAGCGTGGCCATGAGGGGCAGGTGACGGACATCACCGACTGGCCCCATACCATGCCAACTATAAGCCGAAAACTTATCCGCTCGGTTTGGGATAGTGCCACCACGGAGGGCTGGGACAAGGCAAAGAGCGATAAGGATTATGAGCCACAGCCCTTCACTGGCACTATCGGCATTGAGGGGATTACCCGTCACTATCTTAACGGACTACTTATGGAGGAAGAAACAAATGGCAGCTTTACGGAATATTCCTATGATGATCAGTACCTTACGGAAAAGCGAACGCATAACCCGGACGGCTCTACGGTGCAGACCACATATACATATGCCAAGACGGCTAATGACATTTACCTTTTCAAAGAAACGGAGAAAACCACGGACGCAACACAAAAAGAGGGTGAAACGTCCCATGACCGCAACGATTGGACGGACTGGTTCAACGAGAATTTCTCCACGAGGATAACTTACCATGCCCCCATTGGCTACGGCTGGTATTCCACAATGGTATATGAAGATGGAGAGTTTCAGGGAAGTTCCATCTCGCAGGGCAAGCCCGGAGGCAAATCCAGTCAGTTTACCATCAACGAGTGGAACCGGAGTCTGGGGAGCGACTATGATTTTGATGATGACGAAGATGACAAATTCAAGGGACAGGCGCTTTTCGATACGGAATTTCCCGTGACAGGAGATGATTTCCTACGGGAGCTTACCCATGAGATTGAGTGGCTGAACCGTAAGCGGCAGGAAGAAGTCAGTCTGGATATCGTAAGCCCGGTAATAAAAGGGCATGCAACGATACGGCATATTCTGGATTTTACGGAACGCATCAGGCTGGACGATAAGGAGTATTTTCTGGTGAGCAATCAGGTGAAGCTCACAACCAGAAGTCTGCGACAGAGCATTAGACTGGTGAGGTGGTACGGATGAACGGGGTAGATGGTCTGGCAAGAGCAGTCAGAAGAGTGGCCAATTCCCATAAAGGCATGGGGCAGGCGCAGAGGGGCATTATCCAAGGAGATAAAGTGTGCATCGGTAACCGAGCCTATCCCTTTACGGCGGCAGTGGAATGTCATACGGAAACGGGGAGTGCCGTTTGGGTGCAGCTGACGAAAACTGGTCGCGCTGTTATCGTAGGAGCGTGATGAAATGCAGCGGGCAATAGTAACAGCGGTGAACGGCAGCCGCATTTGCGCCAATGGTAGGTGGCTGACAGCAATAGGCAACAAATCATTTCATCCCGGTGATGTTGTCTGGACAGACGGCAGATGTATCTATGGTAACAGTTTTGAGGCTGGGGGGGCTGCTCCTATTATCAGCCCTAGTGAGTCCTATGTACCGCTTCTAATGTGGGACGGCACAAGAGCGGTTTATCATAAGGGAAAGATAACAAAGTATGCGAAAGGACAGCAACATACGCTGATGGCGAGCCGTGGGAGTTCATTTACATTTGCCGATGGCAAGATTCTGGATTTGCATTTGGATGAGCAAGGTAATCAATATGCATTACAAGGGGGTGAATATAGGTATCATGACATTGGCGATGGCGAGAGCTTCGAAGACCAGCTCGGTCAGCCTGGCGTTGCCATAAATGGGCAGATGGAATATTCCATAGACCTGAGTGGTTACAGCAACTTTTGCTATGATTACGCTTACGAGGAGGCAACCGTCATTGAAACGCCTCTTTCAGGTGTAGACGATGTAATAAACAAGGTATATTTGAACTCGTGTACTTTAGTCAACGGCTGGTATGAATCAGAAGATTCCTATTGCTATCTATTGGACTGTTATGCGAAAGGATTTCATATTGATGCTATAAATTACCGGGGAGAAGGAGAAGCTGACTGGGGATTCTTTATTGACTTTGATTCTTACCTGTGGGTGATGGTGACCCCCAAGAGCATTCAGCCGTTGTGGGCAATGACGATAAGGGAGGTTGATGAGGACAATGAAATCCATATCGAGCGTTCCAGATACCGGATTTATGCAGGCATTTTTACATTGCCACTCCCGGACGGATATTACATCGAAGGTACTAAGGCGGTGCCGGAGAATATAGACGCACAATCTTATTGGCAGGATAAGTTTTTAGGTAAGCTGTATTCACCGCAAAAGACTCTGATTTGTGAGTCGCATTTTTTTATGAATAAGCCGATAAGGCTGGGTCGAGTAAAAAATGGGGTGTGGTTGATGACATCAGGTGAGGAGCTTTATCTCTTGAAGGGGGGCAAGCAGAAGCTGTTATCAGGCGATGTGCGTAACAGCCGTTTGCATACCATGAAGAATCGAATTAAGTGGATGAAGGGGGAATGATTTATGGATGCTTTTTTAGATATCAGATGTTGGGCAGCAGGAGCCGGAGCGGCTTTGGGGGAGTATCTTGGATCCTTTGACAGCTTACTCTACGCATTGGTGGCATTCATCGTGACGGACTACATCACCGGAGTGCTCTGCGCCATAGTGGAGAAACGGCTCTCCAGCAGCGTGGGCTTCAAGGGCATCTGTCAGAAGGTCTGCATCATGGCCTTGGTGGGCGTGGCCAACGTACTGGATGTCCATATGGTCGGCGGTGGCTGTGTCCTGCGGACGGCGGTTATATTCTTCTACTGTGCCAATGAGGGGATTTCCATCATCGAGAATGCAGCCCGGATTGGACTGCCAGTGCCGGATAAGCTGACGGAGGTCATGAAGCAGCTCAAGAACAAGTGAATATCGGATAGGTTATTGCCTAGTGGGAGAAATCCTGCTGGGCTTATTTTTTTTCTATAGCCGGAAATTTTGATGTTTTACCACGGATATGAGGTGAAGGGATACTTGCTTTGCAGGAATTGCCCTTCACATCGAGAGCGGTTCAATGCCGCAGATAATAAATTCATTCCTATATGGAGGTAGACATCATGCCGCAGGATTTGGTGAAGGTAATCGAGGGACAAGTAGTGGTAGATAGCCGTGAAGTTGCTAAGAACTTCGGTAAGGCACACGGAGATGTATTGAAGAGCGTGGATGTTTTAGTGAGGGAAAATTCCCTTACTAAAAATATGTTCTATGAGGACAGCCGTGAATATCGTGGACAGCAGTTCCGTTATTTCGTTATGAACCGTGATGGTTTCAGTCTGCTTGTGATGGGATTTACGGGCAGTAAGGCGCTCGAGTGGAAAATCAAATATATACAGGCATTCAATGCCATGGAGAAAGCTTTGACCGAGCGCAATATGCAGGGGCTTAAGGCATCAACCACGCCTGCTGGAGATGCACTGGAGGATGCTGTCAAGGCCAAGGAAGCCATCCTAAAACTCGTGACCGGCATTAAGGATGGCATGGCAACGTTGCAAGCTCTTGAATATGCGGAACGTTTGCACGGCATCAGTATGGAGCCGCTCCGTGGACTCCTGCCAGCAGCAGAGCATAAAATTGCCAGCTTCAATCCGACTCAGCTGGGAGCGCATATTGGTCTTAAAGCCCAGGCGGTAAATAAGCTGTTGGCTGAGCGTGGCTGGCAGAAACGCGAAGGCAAGGTTTGGCGGCTGACCGAGATTGGCAAGGCTTATGGCGAAGAACTGCCGTTCAAACGCAACGGACACAGCGACTATCGTATCCTGTGGAATGAAGACGCTTTATTGGAACTGGTGGCAAATGCGGAGGTCAAGTAATGACAGAAAAACAGCAAGAAAACATCAAGGCTCTGAGACAGTCTGGGCTGGGGTATAAGAAGATAGCAGCAGCTCTGTCTTTATCGGAGAACACCGTCAAGTCATACTGCATCAGAAAAAATTTGAAGTCAGGGAACAGCCAGCACGTCTGTCTTCAGTGCCATAAAGCCATCGAGCAACCTTTGGGGAATACGAAAAAGAAGTTCTGCTCTGATGCCTGCCGCATTAAATGGTGGAATCATCACACAGAAGTGATGAAGGCCAATGCGGTTTGTGCACATTGTGGTAAACCCTTCCACGGCAGGGCTGGCAGGAAGTACTGTTCCCATGCCTGCTACATTGCAGAAAGGTTTGGTGAAGCTAATGTCTCATGATTTGCTAATTCAGGAGACCAAGTACCAGACAGCAATGCAGATGTTTAGAACCTGGCTGGAACAAGGCATTATCACGCAGGCAGATTATGCCAAGGCCGAGCAGCTGATGCGCGAAAAATATCATCCGCTGCTCGGCACATTATTCTTTGACATTGCGTTGACTTAAGCTGACGGCAGAGTGATATATAGTATGGAAAGGAGGGCACGGTTATGAAGAAAATAGAGCGGATAGAGCCGAAGGTTCCGCAGATTAAGCGGAAAAAGAAGGTAGCAGCTTATGCACGTGTTTCAGTGGAAACCGACCGGCTGAGCCATTCTTTGTCGGCACAGGTTAGCTATTACAGCCAGCTTATACAGAAAAATCCTGAGTGGGAATACGCAGGAGTATATGCCGACAGCTTCATATCTGGTACTAGCATCAAGAACAGGACGGAGTTTCAGCGACTGATTGCTGACTGCGAGGCTGGTAAGGTAAATCTTATCCTGACCAAATCAATAAGCCGTTTCGCAAGAAACACAGTTGACCTGCTGTCAACGGTACGGAGACTTAAGACCATCGGCGTGGAGGTTCGGTTCGAGAAGGAAAATATCAGCTCCACGAGTTCGTCTGGCGAAATCATGTTGTCCATTTTGGCCAGTTTTGCCCAAGAGGAGAGCATCAATATTTCAAACAACACGAAATGGGGGACAAGAAAACGTTTCGAGCAAGGTATTCCAAACGGACGCTTTAGAATCTACGGCTACCGTTGGGAAGGCGACCAGCTGGTCGTGGTGCCAGAAGAAGCCGCCATTGTGAAGCGCATCTTTCAGAATTTCCTTGACGGTAAATCACGGTTGGAAACGGAACGGGAGTTTGCTGCCGAGGGGATTACCACCAGAGCAGGATGCCGCTGGGTGGATTCCAACATCAGGACAGTATTATCGAATATAAACTACACGGGTAACATATTATTACAGAAGGAATACATCGAAAGTCCCATCACCCACAAAAGAAAGAAGAATCGCGGAGAACTTCCACAATATTTGGTGGAGAATACCCATGAAGCCATCATCGCCAAAGAAATCTTTGATTATGTCCAGCAGGAGATGGCACGGCGGCAGAAACTTGGTGCCATAGCCAATAAGTCCATACCTACCACCTGTTTTACCAGCAAGCTGGAGTGCGGCTTGTGCCATCGGCATTATGTTCACACTATGAAATACAGCCCTAACGGCTATCGGCAGGAATATTGGATATGCTCTTCCAAGAAAGATGGTAAGACAAAATGTAGCAGCAGTTTTTTGCCACAGCGTATTTTGGAAAGGGTCTGTGCTGAAGCAATAGGGCTGGCAGAGTTTGACGAGGATGGGTTCCTGCAAAGCATTGAGAAGATTATCGTGGCAGGGCATCATGAATTGGAATTTCATTTTTACGATGGCAGAGTAGTACTGAAACATTGGATATCGAATCTCAAAAAGGAATCTTGGACAGAAGAACGCCGGAGGGCAAAGTCGAAGGAAATGAAATATAATCCACCCAATGGACATTGTCTGAGCGGTAAGGTTCGTTGTGGCAAATGTGGGGAGACCTTCGCCAGACAAACGGCGCATCCATATAAAGATGGAACTCAGGCAATAAAGTGGCGATGCCGTGGAAGGAAGAATGGCTGTGATGCCGATACCATTGATGAGGAAATTCTAAAGTCCATTTATATGGAGATTTCCGGCTGTACCGAATTCAACGAGGACAGGATGGCGGCAGACATTGACCATATAACAGTAGTGTCCAATAGCGAGATGGTTTTCCACTTTGCCGATGGCAGGGAAATTTCTCATGGATGGCAGAAGCTGGTGCGTCCTCGTCCCAAGCATTCTGCGGAGTATAAGGAACATATGCGAATGCTCATGAAGGCACAATGGACTGATGGACGGCGGCAACATATGAGTGAAATCATGAAAACTATGCGGAAGGAGGAGATCTACCGATGGCAAAAATAGTAACGACCATACCAGCAACCATCAGTAAATTCACGGCGGCACCTATTGACAGCAAGGTCAAGCGGAAGGTGGCGGGCTACGCCCGTGTCAGCACCGACCATGAAGACCAGGTATCCAGTTACACCGCTCAGGTGGACTACTACACCAAGTACATCAAGGAGCGGGAAGATTGGGAGTTTGCCGGGATGTACACGGATGAGGGAGTGACGGGCACATCCACCAAAAAGCGTGAGGGCTTCACCCGTATGATAAAGGATGCCCTTGATGGGAAAATCCAACTTATTATTACGAAATCCGTTAGTCGTTTTGCGAGAAACACCGTTGACTGTCTGACTACTATAAGAAAACTGAAGGCCGCTGGGGTTGAGGTGTACTTCGAAAAAGAGGGTATCTGGACATTGGATTCTGCCGGCGAACTGCTAATAACCGTGCTCTCGTCAATAAGCCAAGAAGAAGCCCGGAGCATATCGGAGAATACCACATGGGGGCATCGGAAGCGGTTCGCTGATGGCAAGGTCAGCGTGCCCTTTAAGCGGTTTCTTGGCTACGACAGGGGCGAGGATGGGAATCTGGTCATCAACCCGGAGCAAGCCAAGACAGTGAAGCTTATCTACAAGTTGTTTCTTACTGGGCTGTCCTATAAGGCAATCTGCAGGGAACTGATGGCGAGGGGCATAAAATCCCCGGCTGGCAAAGATAACTGGAATGCAGGAGCGGTGAAGAGTATCCTTACCAACGAGAAGATGAAGGGTGATGCCTTGCTCCAAAAGCAGTTCACCGTGGACTTCCTCACCAAGAAACACAAGAAGAATGAAGGGGAGATTCCGCAGTACTATGTGACGGGCAACCATGAAGCTATCATTCCCCCAGCCACCTTCGACTTGGTGCAGGCGGAGATTGAGCGGCGTAAGGCTGGCAAGCGGTATAGCGGCGTGACCATTTTTTCCAACAGAATCAAGTGCGGCGAGTGTGGACATTGGTATGGTTCCAAGGTCTGGCACAGCAACGATAAGTATCGGCGGGTGATATACCAGTGCAATCATAAGTTTGATGGAGAAAAGAAATGCTCCACGCCCCATCTAGTGGAAGAAGAAATAAAGACAGCCTTCATCAAGGCGGTGAACAAATTGCTGAAGGGTAGGAATGACATGCTAGAAAATATCCGGCTAGTAAAGGAGCAGATATGTGTTACGGCTGACCTTGAAGCCGAAAGCCAGCGGCTGATGAGGGAGTTGCAGGTGCTATCGGACATGGTGCAGAGCTGCATCAATGAAAATGCCCGCATTGCCCAAGATCAGACGGACTACCAGAAACGCTACGATGAACTGGTCAGCCGTTACGATGCCGTCAAAGCAAAATACGATGCGGCAGAACAAGGCATCAAGAAAAGGAGAGCCAAGGCCGAGCGGCTGGATGCTTTTGCTAAGGCAGTTAAAGCGCAGGATACGGTGGTGACGGCATTTGACGAAGGTCTGTGGGGGACGCTGGTGGACTTCATGATCGTTTACAGCAAGGAGGACATAGGCGTAACATTCAAGGATGGGACAGAAATTCGAATACGGTAAGAAGTGGCACGGGCAAAGGGCTCGTGCCCTTTTTGAATATTTGCAGGAGCATATGATTGATGGTAAAATTATAAAAGAGTAAGATTTTGAGAGGGTCATTCCTACAGGTGTGGTCATGCTACGATATACGGAAGTAGAGTTAAGCCCATATGAGATTCCAGGTGAGCGTTCGTTGAATATCTACATATCAGGATGCTTGAATCATTGCCCTGATTGTCATTATCCAGAACTGCAATGCCCTGATTTTGGTGAGGAGCTTACCAGATATATTGCGAATATTGTTTCTTTATATGAAAGATTTGCTACTTGTATTACGTTCATGGGTGAAGGTTCCTGTACAGATGAGGAAAAGGCTGAACTATGTGGGTATGCGAAAAAGATTCATGAAAGAGGGATGAAGGCAGCACTCTATTGTGGCAGAGATACAGAAATTGAGTCATGGATGGAAAATTTTGACTATGTTAAAATCGGTAGTTATCAAGCGAAGAAGGGAACTCTGACACAGAAATCCACCAACCAAAGACTGTATAAACAATCTCAGGGAGAATGGACGGATATTACATCTGTATTTTGGTAGTGCGGTATAAAGG
Organism: Pseudoselenomonas caprae; assembly: GCF_008271345.1. Classification (NCBI taxonomy): domain Bacteria; kingdom Bacillati; phylum Bacillota; class Negativicutes; order Selenomonadales; family Selenomonadaceae; genus Pseudoselenomonas; species Pseudoselenomonas caprae. The sequence goes on along the minus strand of NZ_VTOZ01000015.1, from coordinate 55,482 downwards.
AGACATTGTAAGTGAAGACAGCAATAGTTTACGATTCGAGAACACATACAACAGAGAAGGCCGCAGGCTTTATTGCAGAAGGGCTGAATTCGGTGGCTGATATTGAGGTGAAGTGCTTCAGTATCGATGAGGCCGATTTTGATTATATCCATCAAGCCAATATGGTGATATTGGGCTCTCCAACCTACATGGCTTCTGTTACGGCGAAAATGAAGAGCTGGCTGGAGAGCAATGCTGGCAAGCTGAAGTTGGCGGGGAAACTTGGTGGTGCTTATGCTACGGAGCAGTATATCCATGGTGGTGCGGAAAATGCCATCCAGGAAATGTTGGTCTTTATGATGGTCATGGGCATGATGACATACTCTGGCGGCTCTGCCTGTGGAAAGCCCGTAATTCATCTTGGACCGGTAGGCATGAGTCAGGACATTGAAAGCTTTAAGGAGTTGTTTGTAACCTATGGGCAGCGGATGGGCGAGCAGTTGCTTAAGATACGATGAGGCGTTCGAACAGGCTGAAGCAAGCAATATCAAGGGCGTTTGGGTACAGTCAAACGGCTTGCAACCCCCACATTTAGGGGTATGTGATTGTATCAATTTTATACAAAGGTTGGATCCGTGCATGGGGTCTGGTTCTTTGCTGCTGCATGCCCGCAGCTATATCCATGAGGATTGCCGCAATGGCATCCAGTTCTACGGGCAGGAAATCTCTCATACGACCTACAACTTGGCGCGCATGAATATGATTCTGCATAATGTGCCGTTCCAATATCAGCATTTCCGTAATGGCGATACCCTGGGGGCTGACTGGCCGACGGAGGAGCCGACAAACTATGATGCTACCGTGATGAATCCTCCCTATAGCCAGCATTGGAGTGCGGCGGCAGGCTTTTTGACTGACCCGCGGTTCCAGCGGTATGAGAAGCTCGCGCCGAAGTCCAAGGCGGATTTTGCCTTCCTGCTTCATGGCTTTTATCATCTGAAGGAAAACGGCACCATGGGCATTATCCTGCCTCATGGTGTATTGTTCCGCGGGGCAGCGGAGGGGACAATCCGCAAGCATCTGCTGGAAGATGGCAATATTTACGCCGTTATCGGCCTGCCTGCGGGGATTTTCTTCAGCACGGGCATACCGACCTGCATTATCGTGCTGAAAAAGAATCATCAGAGCCGCGATGTGCTCTTTATTGACGCGTCAAAGGAGTTCCGCAAGGAAAAGGCGCAGAACTTTATGGATGCGGAGCACATTGACAAAATTATGGCGGCTTATAATGAGCGCAAGGATGTGGACAAGTTTGCCCATCTGGCTACCTTTGAAGAAATCAAGGAAAATGATTACAACCTCAATATCCCCCGCTATGTGGATACCAGCGAACCCGAGCCGGAAGTTGACCTCAAAGCCGTCTGCGCCAATTTGCAGGGAATTGATGCCGAAATCAATGCGGCTAATAATGAACTGATGGCCATGCTGAATGATTTGACCAGTGATAATGCAGAAGCAAAAGCGGCATTGGCAGAACTGGGCAAAATCATACAGGGGGTGTGAAAATGAGCACACCTAAAGTTAGATTTAAGGGATTTACGGATGATTGGGAACAGCGGAAGCTAGGGGATGTTATTGACGACTTAAAAAGTGGTCTTTCACGAGAATTACAATTGGATGATATAGGTATACCTGTTGTTAGAGCAAATAATGTAGATGATAATAAACTTGATATGAAGAGTGAGGTAAAATATTGGTATAAGGATGACCCACAAGGGGCGAATACTAGTAACTATTTGATTCACAAGGATGATATACTGATTAATTTTATCAATTCAGAAGCAAAAATGGGGACAGCTGCTATTGTAGAAGATGAGCCTTTGCGAGATACAATATACACCACAAACATTTTAAGGTTAAGAACCAATGAAGAATTACATCCATATTTTTTCTTGATGGAAACCAATTTAGCGGAATATAAATCGTTCATAAAAGCTATAACTAAACCAGCAGTTAATCAGGCTAGTTTTACAACAGTTGATTATAAAAAGTATGATATTAAGATACCAAATTATAAGGAACAAGCGAGGATAGGAGGCTTTTTCAAGAAGCTTGAAAATCTTATCACATCGTATCAGCGAAAGTGTGATGAACTGCAAAAAGTAAAGAAGTATATGCTTCAAAAAATATTTCCGAAAAAAGGAGAAAAAGTTCCAGAGATTCGCTTTGCTGGATTTACTGGCGATTGGGAACCGCGAAAGTTGTTTGATTGTCTTGATAGTATAATCGATTTTAGAGGAAGAACTCCTAAAAAATTAGGTATGGAATGGAGTGAAGATGGATATTTGGCTTTATCCGCTTTGAATGTAAAAGATGGGTTCATAGACTTTGCACAAGATGTTCATTATGGCAATCAAGATTTATATGACAAGTGGATGACTGGAAAAGAATTACATAAGGGACAAGTCTTATTTACCACCGAAGCGCCGATGGGGAATGTAGCTCAAGTACCAGATGAGAGGAAATATATTCTTAGTCAAAGAACGATTGCATTTGAAGTAAAAGACGATATTATAACTGAAAATTTTTTGGCAGTGATTCTTCGTTCTCCAAATGTTGTAGATGATTTGAATGCTTTAGCAAGTGGAGGAACGGCCAAAGGGGTAAGTCAAAAGTCGCTTGAAAAAGTATCATTTTTTATGCCTAGCAATATAGAAGAGCAAACTAAAATAGCAGATACGTTTTCTAACCTCGACAACCTTATCGCCCTTCATCAGCGTAAGCATGATACCCTTAAAGAAATCAAGAAATATATGTTGCAAAATATGTTTCCTAAGAAATAAAGGCGTTGGGGGTTAATCGGTATGAATGAAATCGAGAAGGTATCGCAGGATATTTACGGCGAAATCAGACGAAGCATAATTCATGTGCAGCATAAGGTACAGCAGACTGTAAATGCTGGCATGGTGCAGATATATTGGGAAGTTGGTCAGCAGTTGGATAAGGCCTGTGATGGCAAGCAGGCAGAGTATGGCAAAGGTGTATTGCAACAGGTTTCGGAGAAATTAACGGCTGAATTTGGGAAGGCCTACTCTATTAGAAATTTGCAGATGATGCGGCAGTTTTATCTGGCTTTTCCAAATGCGAACACACTGTGTTCGCATTTGAGCTGGTCGCATTATAGACTGCTGATGAGAGTGAATAATATTGAGGCAAGGACATACTATGAGAAGGAATGTGCCGCCTCACGTTGGAGCGTAAGGGAGTTGGAAAGACAAATTTCAACCCTTGCATATCAGCGAACATTGTCGATACAAAAAGAAGACCAAAATCTGCCACAAGTGGCTTCAAAAGAAGAATCCGATGTGGCATATACAGATTTTATTCGTGACCCGTATGTATTGGAATTTCTCAATTTGAAATCTACGCCAAACTTTCATGAAAAGGATATAGAACAGGGAATCATCGAACACTTAAAAGAATTCCTCCTTGAGTTGGGACGTGGGTTTTCATTTGTTGCCCGCCAGAAGCATATAGACCTGGATGGTGACCATTTCTATATCGATTTGGTGTTCTATAATTATATATTAAAGTGTTTTGTTCTTATTGACTTGAAGTTAGGTAAGGTAAAACATCAGGATATGGGGCAAATGCAGATGTATGTCAATTACTATAAGCGCAATATGAAAATTGACGGAGATAATGACCCTATCGGTATTGTTTTGTGTGCAGAGAAAAATGAAGCGGTAATTAAATATACTTTAGGGGATGACAGCAACACGCAGATATACGCTTCCAAGTATTTGTCGTATATGCCGACTGAGGAAGAATTGAAAAAGGAGTTGCATTTGCAGGAGCTTCCGCTAGTGGAAGAAGACTGAGTTTTCGGTAGCAAGGTGCTTTTTGAAAAAGAAAAGGGAGTTCTGATGTCGCGGTTATCGTGACATCGGAACTCCCTTTATGTTATAATATCCGTGGTGCTATCACACAGGAAGCGGTTAGCCCTCTGCGGAGGGACTGTGACCCTCCGATTACATAGAAATCCCTTTCGGGAAATATGTATAAGGAGGGATGTCTGGTGACAATAGAGTCTTTGCTGGCTGTAATTGGTTTTGCCATAGCCATCTTTAGCCTAGGCTATATGATTGGAAAAGACTTGAATACAAGAAAATGACCGCCCCTAGCCTGCAAAACTAGACGGTCATTTTTCTTGTGACTATCAAAACGGGCTAATACCCTTGTGTGAAGCACCCTTTGCTATATACAAATTATAGCAATAAAATAAATCCTCGTCAATGATGAGGTGATAATCGAGGTGCATGAACATGGCGCAGAGCGAGGCTGTGATGGAAAGGGATTTGATACGGCAGTTGACGCAGGATGTGTCGCAGTGGACGTATCGCAAGGATATTCGGGATGAAGCGTCGCTTTGGGCGAATTTCCGCGATAAGCTCAATCAGAACAATCAAGCCGCCCTTGATGGGGAGCCTATTACCGATACCGAGTTCCATCAGATTCGGGAGTATATGCTCGATGTGGCCAAGAGCCCTTATAAGGCGGCACTGTGGCTGGCGGGGGAGAATGGCGAGGCGGTTATCCCGCTTACGCGCGAGGATGCCAGCAAGGGGACGATTCATCTTATGGCAGTCAGCAACCGTGAGATTGCGGGCGGCCGTTCGTCCTATGAGGTCATCAACCAGTTCGTTTCCGATAAGCAGGATGCGGATGACCGCGAGCGCCGTTTTGATGTGACGCTGCTCATTAACGGCCTGCCGATGATTCATATTGAGCTCAAGAATCAGGAGCATCCTTTTATGGATGCATTCCATCAAATCAAGAAGTACAGTCTCGAGGGCAAGTTCCGCGGGCTCTTTGGCATGGTGCAGATGTTTGTGGTGTCCAATGGCAGTAATACGCGCTATATCGCGGCCGATACGGGCTCGAATCTCAATGAGAAGTTCCTGACGGCTTGGGTCAATCAGCAGAATGAGCCGGTGGAGAATTATCTGGAGTTTGCGCGGGAAGTCCTGCGGATTCCTGCGGCTCATGAGATGATTGGTCATTACAGTGTCATTGATGCCGAGCGCCATAAGCTCATCCTGCTGCGGCCCTATCAGGTCCATGCCATTGAGGCGGTCAAGCGGGCGTCGGCCAGACAGGAGTCGGGCTTTGTCTGGCATACGACCGGTTCGGGCAAGACGCTGACTTCCTATACCGTAGCCAAGAATCTCTCGCTTATCCCGGGCATCGACAAGACGATTTTCCTCATTGACCGCAAAGACCTTGACCAGCAGACGTCGCTCGCGTTCAAGGCCTATGCCGAAAATGACAGCATTGATGTAGACGATACCGATAACGTGCACGAGCTTTTGCAGAAGCTCAAGAACAAAGACCGGCTGGTGATTGTCACGACTATCCAGAAGCTACAGATCATCATGAAGCGGTACAATGCGGAGGTCAAGAGGGATTCGCCGACGGCGAAGCGCTTCCATGGATTGTGCATCGCCTTTGTCGTCGACGAATGCCATCGCACGGTCACGCCGGAGACCCAGCGGGAGCTGCAGAAGTTCTTTTGCCATTCGCTTTGGTATGGCTTTACGGGAACGCCAATTTTCGACGAGAACAAGCGCCAGCGCAAGGGCGATTTGGCGCGCACCACAGAGGCCCTCTATGGGCCCTGCCTGCATAACTATACCATTAAGGAAGCCTTGCAGAACAAGGCGGTGCTGGGCTTTCAAATCGACTATAAGGACTCCCTGTCGGAGGATACCATCCTGACAATCGGTGAGCAGTTGGGGGCGGGCAGCTACACGGCGCTGGCAGGGCAGGATGCTGTGGTGCGTGAGCGCAGTGTCTTGCAGGCTTTCTATAAAAATGAAGGGGAAGACGCCTACGATAACGACGAGCATCGCCGTGGTGTGGTCGAATACATCCTCAACAAGACGGCGGGCAAATTCCGTTTGCAGGCACCGCAGGGCGAAGCCTATGAAGCCATCCTTACCGTGCCATCCATCGCGATTGCGCAGAAGTATTATACTTTGTTCCAGCAGTATATTGCGGAGGGGAAGATTGCGGCCTCGGTGCGCGAGAAATGCGTCGATTTCCCGAAGATTGCCATTACCTACACCGTCACGGAGAACGAGGAAGATTCTATCGCTAATCAGCAGGCGATGAAGGCATCCCTTAACGATTATAATGCAATGTTTGGGACGAAGTTCGGGCTGGACAGCCTGATGGCCTATAATACGAATCTCAATGACCGTCTGGCGCGTAAGAAAGGCCGTTATAAACAGCGAAAGGAGCAGCTTGACCTCGTCATCGTGGTAGACCGCCTGCTCACTGGTTTTGATGCACCGCCCTGTGCCATTTTGTTTGTCGACCGTCCGCCCATGGCACCGCAGAATATCATTCAGGCCTTCAGCCGTACCAATCGCATCTATGATAAGAGCAAGCGCTATGGTATGATTGTCATCTTCCAGCGGTCGGCGGAGTACAAGGAAGCGGTGGATGGTGCGCTGTTGCTTTACAGCCATGGCGGCACCAATGAAGTCAGTGCGCCAGCTTTTGCGGAACTGGAAAAGGAGTTTCGGAAGGCGCTTAACGAACTTAAGAGTCTGGCGCCGACGCCTGAAAATGTCGATGCGCTGACAGACCGCAGTGCGATGCAGAAATTTGCCAAGGCCTTCCAGAAGGTCGACCGCCTGAGCGGGGAGCTGCAGGTCTATCAGGAGTGGGAAGATCATGACCTTTCGGAGTATGGCGTCCATAAAGAAATGCTTAACGATTATAGCGGTAAATACCGCAATGTTATCGAAGAACTGCGCAAGTCAAAAGAAGATGAAGACGAGCCGATTGCCATCGATATCGGTTATGAGCTCGAGAACATCACCAGCGTGACCATCGACTATCGCTATATCCTTTCACTGATTCAGAGCTATATGCCCGAGGAGGATGTCCTAATCGCTGCGCCTATTGAGGATGAAGCCATCGACAACCATATTACTAAACTTCGTGAGACGAATCCGGCATTGGCCGATGTCATTGGCGGATTCTGGGAGGATATGAAGCAAGACCCGATAAAGTACAAGGGCCTTGATGCGCGGACGGTGATCGAGATGCGCATTGAGGAAATCGTCGCCAACCAAATCAACGATTTCACGGAAGAATGGTGTGCCCGGAAAAAAGACGTACTGGCTATCTTGGATACGTTCAGGAAAGGCGACAAGGTTTCGCTCGTCACCGACTATGATGCCTATAAGCAAAAGCATGAGGGCGTCAGCAAACTAAAATACAACCGCAACGCCAAAGAGGCTGTGATTGAGCTCATAGAGAAAATCCGGCCGTTGCGGGAAAAGTAAATGCAAAATGAGGATAATCGCTGATGCGATTATCCTCATTTTTTTATTTGCAGTTTTTTTCGCGTCGCACTTGGAGTTCCCCTTTGCCGCTAAACGCTTGCGGTCAAAGATTCAATGGAAGCGGCCCAGGATAATGATGAGGAGGAAGACCAGGACTCCGAAAAGATAGGCGGCGCCAAAGAAATATGAGAAGAAATGACGATGACCGGTCAATTTTTCCCGACGATATAAATAAATTGGCGGGCAGAGGAATATCGCAAGATAATACCATTTGGATAGCGGAAATCCTGCGCGTTCCAAGTAGTTTTTATCAATGCAAAGCAGGGAGGAAGAGAAGAGCGAGATGTAGGGCGGCATAGGTGGCAGATGCAGGGAATTCTGCACGATGCCGTAGAGGAAGGGGAGAAACAAGGCCAGCCGGCAGAGGTTCCAGCCTTTTTGCAGAAGCGCTAAATCCTCAGGCGTAGGGGGGAAAATCATGTTTGCCGGACCGGACGCTGCGCCACTGGCGGCGTAGTTCATGTTCATAGGGGGAGTTGCAGCAGTGGAAAATTCTGGTGCCTTTTGGTCAGTCGTATTTGGATTGGCTGCTGGTCCTGGACTGTTTACAGGCGTGCCGCAGCTTGAACAGAACTTTGAATCATTTTCCAATGGATTACCACATTTCATGCAAAACATAACAATTCCTCACTTCAAATAATATTTTGCTAAGCTATCCAATATAGATAGTTTATACAATTATTCCTTATACATACTACGCAGGGATTGTTTGGTAAGCGTTAATCTTCGATTAGATATCCGTTAAATCGTGCAAATTTTAATGAAATTATATTTTTTACGTGCTATGGTGTCTAGCGGAAAAATTCTTATGAAAAATGGATGGAGGATACGATTATGTTTTGTAAAAATTGTAACACGCAGCTGCCGGATAATGCGACATTCTGCAAAATTTGTGGCGCACGTCTGACACAGGAATCCGCAGGGCCCGCGAAACCGCAGACGGTTATCCAGCCGCCGGAGCCACCGATGGGGTATACGGCTTCGCAGATGAACAGGCAGGGGGACTATTATACACAGCAGCCGCAACGAGCTTCAACGCTGAAGATTGTAGGCTTGACTTTGGCGGCGGTAGTGGCAGTTGGTGGTGTTTTCTTTGCCGTCTCTGGCTCAGATGCAAAGGATAAGCCGTCTACGGAGGTAAGCGAGCCGGCAGCACCGGGCGGGAGCAGCACGAAGCAGGATAAAACCCAGCCGTCACAGGCACAGCCCCAGCAGACTCAGCAGCCGGCGGCAGCGGCAGGAACGTTAGCAATTAAGGAGAAAAATTTAAAAGTAAGTCTAAAAGAAACTGGTCAGCAATTGCTGAAGATAGCCGATGCACAGATTTCTTTTGATGCATCCGGCCGTCCGCAATTGTGCTTCTTGTACCAAAATGATACTGGCAAGCAGGTGAAGAGCCTCGATCTGCTGGTCAGAGCTGTTGGCCCGAATGGTGAGTTTATGAAAAGCCCTGTAACGGGAGATACGGTTCAGGCTGTGGAACTGAACCGTGTCCTGGCACCGGGCGCAGCTACGAGCGCTAGTGACGTTATTCCTTTGACGGATCTGCCACAGGCTGGCAAATATCAGGTCGTAATCAGCTGTATCAATTATGCGGATTCTAGTTATCTGATGTTTGACTACGACTATCGCCCGACGCTTGTTCTCGAGTGATGAATAAATCCGGTCACTGCGGGATAAGTGATATTCGGCGGTAAAAGTAAATTTATGCAGGAAAATCAAGTCCTCCGTAGAATACAGTAAGGGAAAGGATGTGATTGTTCAATGGAACAAGGGAGGACGAGGAGATTATGAGGAAACCAGAAGGCAGTATAAAGACACTGTTTATAACATGTATTGTCGTTATTACAGGTGTTTTGCTGGCGATACAGACATTCATCAATGTATCGCAATTCCAAAAAGGTATGGAAGCGCAAGTCAAAGCTACGCTGGAACAGCAGGGGCAGGGGATTGCTGCCAAGCTCGATCAGCGCTTGCTGCAGATCGAGCAGAAGGGCGAAGGCCTTTCCCGTGCGGTAAGCAATATGGCAAGCTATGACAATACGGTTTTGCTCGCGACCGCCAAGAGCTTTATCGAATCGGATAAGCTGGTACTCGGCAGTGGCTATTGGTTTGAGCCGAACGCTTATCAGGAGGGAATGGAATTCTACGGTCCTTACCAGATGCGCAAGGGCAGCCAGATCGAGCTGACGATGGAGTACAGCACGGCCAGCTATAATTATTTTTCTTATCCTTGGTACAAAGAGGCTCTGGCTAATCCTGGCAAGGTTTTCTGGGATGGACCCTATCATGATGATACCTCCGGGACGAATATGCTGACCAGCAGCTGCGGCTTTACCAAGAATGGAAAAGCCGTCGGTGTCATCACGATGGATGTTGGTATCGATGAGCTGGAAAACTATGTACAGAGCATCAAAGTAGGCGAACATGGCTATGCTTTCCTGCTCAGCAAGGACGGGTACTATCTTGGCCATAAGGATAACGACAAGAACATGAAGGTCAAGATGAGTGAAGAGTCCAATCCGTCGGTGGCAGCGCTGGGCAAGCAGGCTGCTGGTATCCAGGACCTGACGCTGGTAGAAAGCGATGCGTTGGGCGAGGACAGCTATCTGATGATGGTGCCGCTTGCTATCGACAATATGAATCTGGTTCTTGTCGCACCGAAATCTGATTATACGGGCCCGATTACGCAGGCGAAATACACGAGCATCGTCATGGCCCTTATCGTCATGCTGATACTCTGCGTCGTGCTCATCGGTATTTTCAACCGCCGGGTAGGCAACCCCATCGGACACTTGATGGAGGAGGCCGGGCAGATTGCCGATGGCAACCTGACTGGTCATGTCAATGTCGCAGCCAATGACGAAATGGGCGCTCTGGGCGGCTCGCTCAACCATATGATCGAGAACCTGCGCAAGGTCATCCGCCATGTAACCGATATGTCCCAGCAGGTGGCTGCGGCCAGCGAACAGCTTACGGCAAGTGCTGACCAGTCGGCACAGGCTTCGCATATGGTCGCAGACAGCGTCGTCAATATCGCCGAAGGCGCCAGCGAGCAGGCGGTAGAGGCTGGCAATATCCAGGCTACGGCGGAAGATGTCACGGCACATGCCAAAGAGCTGGTCAGTGATACCAAGATGGTACTGGATAATGCAGTGGCTGCCAAGGCGAAGATTACCGATGGGCGCCAGTCCATTCAGGAGGCAGTAAGGCAGATGAATAATATCACTGCCAGCACGGACAGCATTCAGCAGTCCATCGAAAAACTCGACAAGAGTTCCCAGCAGATTGCCGACATCGTGCAGATGATTACCGGTATTGCTGAGCAGACGAATCTTCTGGCACTCAATGCTGCTATCGAGGCAGCCCGGGCTGGCGAAGCCGGACGCGGGTTTGCCGTAGTGGCGGATGAGGTCCGCAAACTGGCGGAAAGTTCCAATCAGTCTTCGCAGCAGATTGCACAGCTCGTACAGGCCAATATGCAGGATATGAAGTCGGCGGTTGAGGCCAGTGCCAGTGGGGCGCAGAGCGTGCAGGAAGGCATCAGCACCGTACAGTCTGCCGATGGCGCGTTCCAGGAAATCGTTGCGGTTATCGATCAGCTGACGGATAAGATCCAGACCATCGCCAAGGGCATTGAGCAGATGGCAGAAGAGAACGAAACGATGCTGCAGGCCAGCAACAATATTGCGGCGACCAGCGGCAAGAATTCCGATGAAGCCCAGTCTGTATCGGCGGCAGGCGAGGAGCAGAGTGCTTCCATGCACGAGATTTCCGATGCAGCCCGCAGTCTGGCTCAGCTGGCTGGCGATTTGCAGGCCGAGATGGAGAAGTTTAGATTATAATCCTTAAAAACGAAAACAGTGCAGTTCCGAGGAGCCCCTCGGAGCTGCGCTGTTTTTTGTTTTTTTGTCAAAAGAGGAAAACGGCTGGCTTTCGAAATCTGGTATATGTTACGCAAACGGTTGGCTGAGATGTAAAAAAATACTAAAAAACCAACGATTTTGTAACAATGTTCCATTTTTTGCTTCGAAAGCCATTTTTTTTGACGTGAGTCTTGAAGTATTTTGGTCGGCTATGTTATAATAACCGCGGTAAATATTTTATGGTGTGTCCGGTAATAAGCATTTATCTGCTATGGTACTCGGGTTAAATAGCAGGTAAATGCTTTTTTTATTGGACGAGAGAGGATGTGTCTAATGAAAGACGAAATTTTCAGCGTGCTGCAGCGCGTTGGCCGAAGTTTCATGCTGCCAGTTGCAGTCCTGCCGATTGCAGGTCTCTTGTTAGGCCTTGGTGCGTCGTTTACGAATCCGACGACCATCAAGACCTATGGACTGGAAGCCATCTTTGGGGATGGAACTGTGCTCCATTCCCTGCTGACGGTTATGAGCGCTGCCGGCGGTACGATTTTTGGCAACTTGCCAATCATCTTTGCCGTTGGTGTAGCCATTGGTATGGCAAAGGCCGAGAAAGAAGTTGCGGCACTGGCTGCGATGATTGCTTTCTTTGTCATGCATGTTTCCTGTAATGCAATGCTCCAGCTGACGGGAAAAATCCTGGCTGATGGCTCGATTGCCCCGGGCGTGCTCGAGGGTACGATTGCCTCGAGCTGCGGCATCATGTCGCTGCAGATGGGCGTTTTCGGCGGTATCATCGTTGGTATCGGCGTTTCTATCCTGCACAATCGCTATCATAAAATTGTTCTTCCGGATGCGCTGTCCTTCTTCGGTGGCTCGCGTTTCATTCCGATTATTTCGACGGTGGTCTTCCTGTTCGTTGGTATTGCGATGACGTTTGTTTGGCCGGTGGTCCAGGACCTCATCTTCGGTCTGGGCAATGTCGTTACGGGCACGGGCTACATCGGTACGCTGATTTTCGGTATCGTAAAACGTGCACTGATTCCGTTTGGTCTGCACCATGTCTTCTATTTGCCGTTCTGGCAGACGGGCGTTGGCGGCAGCATGATGATCGATGGCCAGCTCGTACAGGGTGGTCAGAACATCTTCTTTGCGCAGCTCGCTTCGCCGAATGTCGCTCACTTCAGTGCTGACGCTACGCGTTATTTCTCCGGTGAGTTCATTTTCATGATCTTCGGTCTGCCGGGTGCTGCACTTGCTATGTACCGCTGCGCTCGTCCGGAGAAGAAAAAGGTCGCTGGCGGCCTGCTGCTTTCGGCAGCGCTTACGTCGATGCTCACGGGTATCACGGAGCCGATTGAGTTCTCGTTCCTGTTCGTTGCACCGATGCTCTTCGGTGTTCAGGTTATCCTGGCTGGCGCCGCTTATATGATTGCGCACATGCTCAATATCGCTGTCGGCCTCACGTTCTCGGGTGGTCTTTTGGACCTCTTTATCTTCGGTATCCTGCAGGGCAATGATAAGACGAGCTGGATGCTCATCATCCCGGTTGGTATCGTTTATTTCTTCCTGTATTATTTCGCGTTCTCGTTCCTCATCAAGAAGTTCAACTTCAAGACGCCGGGACGCGAGGATGACGATGAAGAGACGAAGCTTTACACGAAAGCTGATGTCAAGGCCCGCAAAGAGGGCGCTGCTGGTGCTGGCGATGAGCTCAGCCCGGTTATTGCCCGCGCGCTGGGCAGCAAGCGCAACATCACGTCGGTGGACTGCTGCGCAACGCGTCTGCGCTGCTCGGTAGCAGATTCGGAGCTCGTTGATCAGAAACTCCTGAAGGCTACGGGGGCTTCGGGCGTTATCGTCAAAGGTACGGGCGTCCAGGTCATCTATGGACCGAAAGTTGCCGTTATCAAATCGAACCTCGAAGAGTATCTGGCTACGGCTCCGGATGTTGAGCCGGAGGCTGATGCTCCGGCAGTAGAGGAGCAGGCAGAAACTACGGCTGAGGCTCCGGCAGCAGCTCATGGTGAGCATGAGTTCTATGCGCCGGTCGCTGGTACGGCCCATGCCATTACGGAAGCTCCGGATGATGCTTTTGCCGGCAAGATGATGGGCGATGGTTTCTTCATTGCTCCGGCTGATGGCAATGTCGTTGCTCCGTGCGATGCCGAGGTCATGTTCGTATTCGATACGAAGCATGCGATTGGCATGAAGGCAGCTGACGGTACGGAGTTCCTCATCCACTTCGGCGTTGACACCGTCAAACTCGGTGGCCAGGGCTTTGAGGTCTTCGTCGAGCAGGGCCAGCAGGTCAAGAAAGGTGACAAGCTCATGCAGGTCGACCTCGACTATGTCAAGGCTAACGCTCCGTCGGATGTCTGCCTCGTGATCTTCACGGGCGGTCAGGCTGTCCATATGGAAAAATCCTATGGCGTCAAAGCATTGGATGCTGTTGCTTCCTATTGATTAGACTGCCATTATATGTGCTGGTAAAAATGTGCTAGCATTGACGCTTGAGGGGAGGCTGAACCCAGCCCCTTCTCAAGCGTTTTTTTATGGATAACCTACGCTGTCCATGTGGTGGACGATGTTGACACGCTATATCGCAGGCATCTTGGGCGGTATGACGGGAGATACTTTGGGAGCTGGCGATGAATTGAGTGAGATACTCTTTCTGGGGCTTTGTTGTCTGGGGGCTACTATGGGCGCACCGATTGCCCGCTGACCGCCAAAGGGTGCCGGCAGGCAGAAAGGGCCGGCGCCACCCTGCGGGAATTGCGGGCGGCAGGATCGGGCAGGGATCTGCTGCTCCTTACCAGTCCTTGGAGCGGGCACGGCACACGGCGGAAATAGTCCGCGAAGCTGCCGGGCTTGACGGGGCCTTCCTCGTTGAGCCGGATTGGCAGGAAATCGACTTTGGCCGCTGGGAGAAGCGCCACTACCAAGACATAGCGCGGGAAGAACCGGCAGCATGGCAGAGCCTTTGTGACGATTGGCAGGCGTTCTGCTATCCGCAGGGGGAAAGCTTCCGCATGTTCGCGGAACGTGTCATAGGGGCATGGCAAAAGTGGCAGCAGGCTGCTGCAAGAGAGGAGAAAGGCCTGCTCGTAGCCAGTCATGGCGGCGTGCTGAAAGTCATCCGCTTGTTTGCTGAGGCGCGGCCCTGGGAGGATTTCTGGCAGCTGGACATTTCTTTGGGGGAAGTCCAGCTTATGTCCCTTCCGGTTCGCTGATCGTATGAGCGGGGAAATTTTTGGAAAAAAGATTTGACAGCTCATGGCAGGTATGATAAACTAACAGAGTCGTGAACAAGAAGAGGCCACCGCTTCTCACCTGCTGGCATAGGTCAGATGGGTTTATAGCATGAGTTTTTTAGAGGTGGCTTTGTGCCGCCTCTTTCTTGTTTATAAAAAGAAATACCAGGAGGTGTTCTACTATTAGCAGAGATTCGTTACGCATCAATGAAGAAATTCATATCCGCGAAGTACGCGTGACCAGCGCAACTGGTGAGCAGCTCGGCATCATGCCGACGCGTGAGGCGCTTCGCATGGCGGAGGAGCAGCATCTTGATCTCGTCGAGGTCGCTCCGAAGGCAAAACCGCCGGTCTGCCGTATCATGGATTTTGGTAAGTATAGATACGAACAGCAGAAACGGGAGAAAGAGGCTAAGAAGAAGCAGAAAGTCATCAGCATCAAGGAAGTCAAACTTCGCCCGAACATTGAACAACACGATTTTGACGTCAAGTTGAAGAATGCTCTTCGCTTTGTCGAAGAAGGAAATAAAGTCAAAGTGACTATCATGTTCCGCGGACGAGAGCTTTCTCATCCGGAGCTCGGCAAAGAGGTATTGGGCCGCGTAGCTGAAAAGCTGGGCGACAGCGTCTCGATTGAGCGCAATGCCAAACTTGAAGGAAAAAATATGACGATGATCGTTGCACCGAAGGTGCAGAAGGCATCGAAACCAAAGAAGTCGAAAGAGACTCAGTCTAAGGAGGAAAACAGTAATGCCAAAGATTAAAACTCGCAGAGCTGCTGCAAAACGCTTTACCGTAACGGGTAGTGGTGAATTCAAACGTAACAAGGCTTTCAAGAGCCATATCCTGGAGAAGAAATCTCCGAAACGCAAACGCAACCTGCGTAAAGCTGCTCTGATCACGGCTGCTGATCATGGCCGCGTCAAGAGAATGCTTCCGTACGCATAATTCGATAACGGATAGATTGATTAGCCAATATTTAGGAGGATGAAAACATGCCAAGAGTAAAAGTAGGCGTGACTGCACATAGACGTCATAAGAAAATCCTGAAGCTCGCAAAGGGCTACAAAGGTACGAAGAGCAAACAGTTCAAAAAAGCTAACGAGACCGTAATGAAGGCTCTCTACTACGCACGCCGTGACCGCCGTGCGAAGAAGGGCAACTTCCGCCGTCTCTGGATCGCTCGTATCAACGCTGCTGCACGCGTCAACGGCATTTCCTACAGCCGTCTCGTTTGCGGCCTGACGAAGGCTGGCGTTGAGGTCAACCGCAAGATGCTGGCTGACCTGGCTATCTCCGACGAGAAAGCTTTCGCACAGCTCGTTGCCGTTGCTAAAGAGAACCTGTAATTCATAGGTTTACACGAAGAAGTGGGGTTGATGGAACCAATGGTTCTGTCAACCCTTTTTGTCGTTAGGAGTTAGGAGGGAACATATGCGGGAACGGATCGACAGTCCGGCCAACAAGAAAGTCAAGCTGGCCGCAAGCCTGCACAGCCGCAAGCATCGGGAGAAGGAAGGCCTGTTCATCGCGGAGGGCATCCGCCTGGGAGAGATGGCAGCTGCTGCTGGCTGGGACATCGTCTTTGGGCTCTATACGACGGAGCTTGGCGAGCAGGCGCGGGGCCGGCAGCTACTGGCTCAGCTGGAGGCGCAGGGCTGCCTGCTCTGTGAGACGACCGCCGCGGTGTATCGCAAGGCTTCGGCTACTGATACGCCCCAGGGGATACTGCTTGTCATGCGGCAGCAGAAAAGCCGCCTGCAGGAACTGCCGGCGGCGGGAAAACAGCCACTCTATGTGGTTCTCGATGGGGTGCAGGACCCCGGCAATGCGGGCACCATCATCCGCACGGCCGATGCGGTGGGGGCCGATGGCGTCATCCTGCTCAAGGGCTCGGTGGATGTGTTTGGCGATAAGACCGTGCGCTCGACGATGGGCAGCCTCTTCCATCTGCCAGTCTGCACGGATGTGACTGCGGAGGAGCTTATGGACTTTGCGGCGGCCCAGGACCTGACGCTCTATGCGACGGCACTCGACGAGAGCGCGCAGCCGCATTTTGCCCAGGACTTCACGCGGGGGACGGCCATCGTCTTTGGCAATGAAGGCAATGGCGTGTCCGAAGCGATCCTGCAGCGCGCGGCCAAGACCTATATCCCGATGTATGGCAGGGCCGAATCGTTGAATGTCGGCGTGTCCGCGGCCGTGGTGCTCTACGAGGCCGTGCGGCAGCGGCAGTCTCAGTATTTGCCCCAGTAGCAGTAGACGCCGAGGATGCCCGAGGCTATGCTGACTGTCAATTCGTTTTGACCGGTCAGAAGCTCGTTGCTGACGGCATTGGGCTGGCGCTGTGACAGTGTGGCCCCCGCAAGCGGCCAGCGCACGTTGTCGATATTGACGCCCGTGCAGGTTCCGGTAAAGGGCAGCAGTGAAATCGCCTTTGGGCGCATTTGACAGGTCAGTTGGATTGACATGTCAGCGGTTACGTAAAAGAGCGCCTCACTTTCGTCAATCAGGCAGCAGGGAATCCCCGCGTTGGCAGCGCTGAAGATGGTGCTGAAGGCATGATCGAAGCGGCCGCCGAATGCTCCGGTGAGGACAATGAACGGAGCTCCCTCAGCCTGCATCATGGTCAGCGCCAGCTGCGTGTCGGTAAGGTCCTTGGCCGTCGGGAATTTACAGATGGGGATATCCTGTGCTGCGGCCCACTGCCAGGCAGCGGTGCTCGCGCTGTCCCCGTCGCCGAGCAGGCAGTCGGGCAGCCGGCCATCTTTCTGGCAGGTATCGATGCCGTGATCGGCAGCCCAGCAGCGGGCAAAGCCGTGAAGCTTTCTAAGCCAGGCGGCTTGCGGCGGACGGCCGCCGGTGATGAGCAGCCATGGGGCGGCGGCAGATTGTGCGGGATAGGTCGCGGTAAGCTGGGGGAAGGATAGTTGCAGGCTGGATGTCTGGGACATAAAAAGACCTCGATTCACGGAATATAGGAATAGCGTACGTTTATTTGCATCATATGATATAATGATTATAAGCGATGCTTATAGCATAGCATGGAAAAAAACAAGGAGCAACCGCAAGGGAGGTATATATATGGTAACGTTCAAATATTATGGCCATTCCTGCTTTATGCTGGATAATGGCGAGCATAAGGTGCTGTTCGACCCGTTTTTGACGGGGAATCCGAAAGCCACCATCAAGGCTGAGGAGATTGAATGCGATTTCATCTTGATTTCTCATGCGCATAGCGATCATCTCGGCGATGCGCCGGAAATTGCAGGCCGTACGGGCGCGGAGCTGGTGGGGATACCAGAAGTGCTCGCAATCTGTGAGCAGCGCGTGCCGGGGCTCAAGCAGCATCCGATGAATCTCGGCGGCTCGATAAATCTCCCGTTCGGCAGGGTGCGCATGACGATGGCGAAACACAGCGCGGGCGTGGCGGGCGGCATTGCCTGCGGCTATGTCATTTCGATGAGCGGGCTCAAGATTTACTTTGCGGGTGACACGGCTTTGTTCGGCGATATGCAGCTGATTGGCCGCAAGGATGAAATCGACTATGCCATCCTGCCGGTGGGCGACAACTATACGATGGGCCTTGAAGATGCGGCGCTGGCCGCGCAGTGGCTCAATGCGCGCCATGTCATCCCTGTGCACTACAACACCTGGCCCATCATCAATCAGGATGTCAAGAAGTATCGGGAGATCACGGAGGCGATGTCACGGGCTGAGGTCCATGTGGTCGAGCCGGGGGTAGAACTGGAGCTTTGATGAGCAAGGAGAAGTTAATCGTCATTTTAGGCCCGACGGCTGTGGGCAAGACGGCCCTGTCGATCGAGCTGGCCAAGCACCTCGATACGGAAATCATCTCAGGGGATTCGATGCTCATCTATCGCGGCTTCGACATCGGCTCGGCCAAGCCGACGCTGGCCGAGCGGCAGGACATCGTGCATCATCTCGTGGATGTGCTGCCCCCCGATGCGGCCTTCAATGTCACGGATTTTGTCGCTGCAGCCCGCGCGCTGATCACCAGAATCAATGCTGCGGGGAAGATTCCCATCCTGGCTGGCGGCACGGGACTCTATGTCAAGGCACTGCTCGAGGGCTATGCGTTTAATGAGACCTCGGGCCACGCGGAATACCGCGCGGAGCTCGAGGAGCTCGGGCGCACCAAGGGCCATGCATACGTGCATGGGATGCTGGCAAAGGTCAATCCCGAAGCAGCGGCGCGCCTGCATCCCAACGATTTCCGCCGCATTGTGCGGGCGCTGGAGGTCGCGCATTTCGGCGATGAGGCGATCTCACAGTCGCGTGCGGCTGCGGATGGGGAACTTTGCTACGATGCGCTGGTGATTGGCCTGAACCGCGACCGCCAGCAGCTCTATGACCGCATCAACCGGCGCGTGGAGCTGATGTTTGCGGACGGGCTGGCCGCGGAGGTGCAGGGGCTCCTGGACGCGGGCATCCCGCGGGAGTCACAGGCCATGAAGGGCATTGGCTACAAGGAGACGGCGGCCTGGCTGGCTGGCGAGATGACGTATGAGGCGGCGGTCGATCTCATCCAGAAGTCGACGCGTCACTTCGCCAAGCGGCAGCTGACCTGGTATCGGAAAATGCCCTATATCCACTGGTATCGTGCCGATGAGATACCGGAAGAAAACTTGTTGCCGATGGTTTTTGCTGATGTGGCAGGATTTTTTTCTCAAGGGTCGAATTAGTAAGTAGTACCGTAATGGAGGGATTTTTATGCCAGCAAAAAACATCAATCTGCAAGATAGCTTCCTGAATCAGGTCCGCAAGGAGAATGTCGCCGTGACGATCCATCTCCTCAATGGATTCCAGATCAAGGGCAATGTCAAGGGATTTGACAATTTCACGGTCGTTCTTGACGTTGCTGGCAAACAGCAGATGGTTTATAAGCATGCGATTTCCACGATTTCACCGGCGCGGCCGATCAGCGGCATCTTCGGTGTGGATAAGCGTGACGACGAAGAATAATAGATGAGAAGAAGCGGGGCCTTTCTCTGAAAGGCCTTTTTTTGATGGTAGCAGCAGACAGGAGAAAAACATGAAGGTACGAGGCTTTGAATGGGTTACAGGCTGGCAGCAGCGCGGCGCGATACTGCCGCAGCGCAAGACGGCGGCAAGCGCGGGCTATGATCTGGCAGCGGCTGAGGGCGCCGTGATTCCGCCGCAGGCCATGGTCATGGTGCCGACAGGTGTCAAGGCGTATATGCAGGCGGATGAGGTGCTGATGATCCATATCCGCTCGAGCCTGGCTGTCAAGCGACAGCTGGTGCTCATGAACAGCGTCGGTGTGGTCGATGCGGATTACTATAATAATGAAGACAATGAGGGCCATATCTTCATCGCCCTCTGGAACCGCGGCACGCAGCCTGTGGTCATCGAAGCGGGGGAGCGCATCGCCCAGGGAATCTTCCAGAAGTACCTGACCGTAGATGGCGACATGGCTGGTGACGGTGCGGCGCGGCAGGGCGGTTTTGGTTCGACAGGAAAGGCGTGAGGGATATGGCAGACGAAGGCATGGATTTATTTGCGATGCCTGCGGCAGCTGACTGGTCAGGCAATGACCGGTCAACGGTTGACAAGTCAACGGCTGACAAGTCAACGCTGGGGGCGGCGCGGCCCTTTGAACCGCTGGCCCAGCGCATGCGGCCGCGCAATTTCGAGGAGTTCATCGGCCAGCAAGAGGCTGTGGGAGCTGGCCGCTTCCTGCGGCAGATGATCGAGCGGGACCAGATCTCGTCGATGATCTTCTACGGGCCGCCGGGCACAGGCAAGACGACGCTGGCGCAGATGATCGCGGGCATGACGGGCAGTGCGTTCCGCAAGCTCAATGCGGTATCCTCGGGCATCCAGGATATCCGCGTGATTGTCAAGGAGGCGGATGAGCAGCGCAGATATTATCAAAAGCGGACCATCGTATTCATCGACGAGATTCATCGCTTCAACAAGAGCCAGCAGGATGTGTTATTGCCCTATGTCGAAGACGGCCGCTTGATTTTGATCGGTGCGACGACGGAGAATCCGTTCTTCGAGGTCAATCACGCCCTGCTCTCGCGGGTGCGTATCGTGCGGCTCTATCAGCTGAGTGACGGCCAGCTCGTCAAGATCCTGCGGCAGGCCCTTTTAGATACAGAGCGTGGCCTGGGCGGGCAGCAGCTGGCGGTAGATGATGAGGTATTGCTCGGCATTGCGCAGCTTGCGGGCGGTGATGCACGCATGGCGCTCAACATCCTCGAAGGCGCGGCTTCGATGCTGCCGCCGAATGGCGGCACGGTCACGCTGGAGATGGTGCAGGAGATCCTCGGCCAGCGGGTGCAGCGCTATGACAAGAAGGGGGACAATCATTATGATACGGTGTCGGCTTTCATCAAGAGCATGCGCGGAAGCGATCCCGATGCAGCCCTTCACTATCTGGCGCGGATGCTCGCAGCTGGCGAGGATGTCAAATTCATCGCGCGCCGTATCGTTATCTGCGCGTCGGAGGATGTGGGCAATGCCGATCCCATGGCGCTGGTCGTAGCGATGAATGCTGCCCAGGCCGTGCAGTTTGTCGGCATGCCGGAGGCGCGCATCATTTTGGGTCAGGCTGTGACCTATATCGCCGCAGCTCCCAAAAGCAATGCGGCCTATATGGGAATCGATGCGGCCCTGCAGGATGTCCGCAGCAAGAATTGCGGGGCCGTGCCGATGCATCTGCGGGATGCCCACTACAAGGGAGCGTCCAAGCTCGGCCATGGCACCGAGTACATCTATCCGCACGACTATCCAGAGCATTTCACGCCGCAGGAGTATCTGCCCAGGGAACTGGCCGGTGCACATTACTACCAGCCCTCTGAGAACGGTACCGAAAAGCGCCTCGGGCAGTACCTGCATCACTGCTGGCCGAAGCGGTACTGATAGGTTTTGACAGATGGCGGCGTTTCTGCTATATTGAATCCATGAAATCTGACAAGGATACTCAGAATTCCGAGGTGGAACATGAAGATGTCAACAAAAGGCCGTTACAGTGTGACGGCTCTTTATGAACTGGCCCTGCACTATGGCGAGGGGCCGGTAGCGCTGAAATGCGTGGCGCAGAGCCAGGGGCTGTCGGAGAATTATCTGGAGCAGCTCATGGTGCCGCTGCGGCGGGCGGGGCTCGTCAAGAGCATCCGCGGGGCGCAGGGCGGCTATATGCTCGGGCGCGAACCGAGGGAAATCACGATCGGCGCAATCATCACGACGGTGGAAGGGCCGATTGCCGTTGTGGACTGCCTGCTGGCTGAGGCGGGGGCAGAGGACCAGCCCTGTGAGCGGGCTTGTGCCTGCGTGACCCGCGGCATTTGGGAAAAGGTCTGCGACAGCATCAGCGAGGTGCTCGATAGCATCACGCTGCAGACGCTGATGGATAACGATGGCAGCCGCAAGCACGTGGGGTGCGGCCGATGAAGCCGGTCTATCTGGATTATGCGGCGACGACGCCAGTGGACGAGCGCGTGCTGCCAGCTATGCTGCCCTATTTCATGGAGCAGTTCGGCAATCCGTCGAGCGTGTATGGCCAGGGGCGTGCGGCCAAGCGCGCAGTCGCTCAGGCGCGTGCGCAGGTGGCGGCACTGCTCCAGGCGGAGCCGGAGGAAATCTTTTTCACCAGCGGCGGCAGCGAGAGCGACAACTGGGCGCTCAAGGGCATGGCCTTTGCTCTGCGCCGCGCGGGGCGCGGCTGTCATATCATCACGAGTAGCGTCGAGCACCATGCCGTGCTCAATGCCTGCGCATGGCTGGAGCAGCAGGGCTTTGCAGTGACCTATCTGCCCGTTGATGTAGCCGGCCGGGTGCAGCCCCAGCAGGTCAAAGATGCTGTGCGTGACGATACGATCCTCGTCAGCATCATGACGGCGAACAACGAAGTCGGTACGATCGAGCCCATTGCCGAAATCGGCGCATTCCTGCAGGCAAAGGGGATTTTCTTCCACACCGATGCGGTGCAAGCCGCCGGACACATTCCGTTGTCGGTGGATGAGCTGCATGTGGATGCGCTCTCCCTGTCAGGGCATAAGCTCTACGGCCCGAAGGGCATCGGCGCGCTCTACTTGCGCCGCGGCTTTCGGCCCGACCCCTTGGTTCATGGCGGCAGTCAGGAGCGCGAGCTGCGGGCTGGTACGGAAAACACCGCTGGCATCGTGGGCCTCGGCAAGGCGGCCGAGATTGCCCGGGAGGAGCTCACGACGGAGTGGGAGCGCCTATCGGAGCTGCGCGACTGGTTCATGGCAGAGATCAAAACGATTCCGGGCAGCTGGATCAACGGCGATGAGGAATACCGCCTGCCGGGCAATGTGAATTTCGGCATCGAGGGCATCGCCCAGGATACCCTGCTGATCCGTCTCGATATGGCAGGTTTCGCCGTTTCGGCGGGCAGTGCCTGCAGTGCAGGTTCCCTGGAGCCCTCCCATGTGCTCAAGGCAATGGGGCAGACGCCGGAGCAGGCAGCCTCTGCGCTGCGTGTCACGCTGGGACGCTTCACGACAAAGGACGAGCTCGAGGGCTTGCTGACTGTTTTGCAGCAGGCAGTCACAGCAATCCGCGGCCAGGCCGGCAGCTGAATATTTGGAGCAGAAGACCTGCGGGAAACCGTCAGGTCTTTTTTCATGAAACTTTTATGAATATTTTTAGTACCAAATAGCAAAAAAATTTGTATTGACAAGCATTATTATGTATAATTAAAAGGTAATGCTTGAAGGAAAAGATTTGACAAGCTGTAAAGCACAGGCAGGAGGGTTTTGATACAATATGTTAGGAGATATGCTGCGTGCAGAACGCGAAAGACAGAATCTTACCATTAAAGATATCGAGAAGGGCACGAGTATCCGTGCGTTATATATAGAGTGCATTGAAAACGGCGATTACAGCCAGCTGCCAGGAGAAGTATATACGAAGGGCTTTATCCGCAACTACGCAAACTTCCTGAAGATGGACGCTGACGCGATTGTCAAGCGCTTCACCGAGGAGAATCATCCGGAGCAGGCTGCGGCTCAGGCCGCCAAAGAGGCGGAGCAGGCAGCGGAAGAGGAAGCTCCGCAGAAGGCAAAGGTTGCGCCCGCTTTTTCAACGGGCAAGGATTTCCATCAGCGGGTGGAGTCCTCTCATAAGCGCCAGAACTTTTTCCTCGTGGCTGTCATCCTGCTCGTGGTAGCTGCGGGTGCTTTCTTCCTGCTGTCGGACAGCGACAGCCCGACCACGGCAAAGCCAGCTAAGACGGCAACGACCACGGCCAAGGCGCCGCAGGAAAAGACGGAAAAGCCGCAGCAGCAGGCTGCTCCAGCCAAGAAGGCCGAGGGCGTTGAAGTCGTCGCCAAGACCACGGGCTCCTGCTGGACCCAGGTCAAGGCTGATGGCAAGGTTGTCTATGAGGGCACCCTGGAAAAGGGCAAGATCGAGACTTGGAAGGGCAAGGAATCGGTTGTCATCACGGCAGGCAATGCCGGTGCAATCGCCTTCAATGTCAACGGCAAGGATCTCGGCAAGGCTGGCGATATCGGCGAAGTGACGGAGAAGACCTTCACGCCAGAGGGCGAGAAGTCGGCAGACAGCAAGAAGGATAGCAAGAAATAATGAACGGATTTTTGCCAATCAGCAAGAAGGATATGGAAGAACGCGGCTGGCAGCAGCTCGACTTCGTCTTCGTGTCCGGGGATGCCTATGTGGATCATCCGAGCTTTGGCCCGGCCATTCTTTGCCGCCTGTTGGAAAAGCATGGCTATAAAGTAGGAATCATACCCCAGCCAGACTGGCATTCTACCAGGGATTTCGACCGCCTGGGAAAACCGCGGCTGGGGTTTCTTGTTTCTGCGGGCAATATGGATTCCCTGCTCAATAAATTCACAGCGGCGCGCAAGGTTCGCCATCAGGATGCTTATTCGCCGGGCGGCAAGGCTGGTTTCCGGCCGGAGCGCGCGACGATTGTCTACTGCAACCGCCTGCGCGAGCTCTATCACGATGTGCCCATCATCATCGGCGGCATCGAGGCGAGCCTGCGCCGGCTGGCCCACTACGACTATTGGAGCAACACCGTGCGCCGTTCCATCCTGGCTGACAGCCAGGCAGACCTGCTCATCTTCGGTATGGGGGAGCGGGCGCTTCTGGAGGTGGCGGCGGATCTGCAGCAGGGCGTAGCCATCGAGAACATCCAGGACGTGCAGGGGACGTGCTACCGCGTGCCCAACATGGACTATGTCTGGGATCATCTGCCCCTGCCATCCTATGCGGAGGTGGCGGCGGACAAGAAGAAATTCGCTGAGTCCTTCAAGCTGGAGTATCTGGAGCAGGACGCTATCCGCGGCCGCAAGCTGGCCCAGCAGAATGGCGAATGGTGCATCGTCCAGAATCCGCCTGCCCGGCCGCTTAACGAAGAGCAGATGGATGAGATCTACGATCTGCCGTATATGCGCACGTGGCATCCCATCTATGACAAGGCGGGGGGCGTGCCGGCCATCCAGGAAGTGCAGTTCAGCCTTGTGAGCCAGCGCGGCTGCTTCGGCGGCTGCAATTTCTGCGCGATCATCTCCCATGAGGGGCGCATCATCCAGCGCCGCAGCCATGCCTCCCTGCTGCGGGAGGCTAAGATCCTCACGCAGCTGCCGGGATTCAAGGGCTATATCCATGACGTCGGCGGCCCTACGGCCAATTTCCGCCGCACGAGCTGCGACGGGCAGCTGGAGCGCGGCACCTGCCGTGGCAAGCCGTGCCTGTCGCCGGTGCCCTGCCGCAACCTGGTGGCCGACCATAGCGACTATCTGAAGCTGCTGCGTGAGCTGCGGGCCCTGCCAGGGGTCAAGAAAGTCTTCGTGCGCTCGGGCGTGCGGTTCGACTATCTGATGCTGGCCAAAGATGAATTCCTTGAGGAGCTCTGCAAGTACCATGTCAGCGGGCAGCTCAAGATCGCGCCGGAGCATGTATCTGACCGGGTGACGCGCATGATGGGCAAGTCGAACCGCAAGGTCTATCAGGCCTTTGCGGAAAGGTTCCGCCGTACGAACGAGAAACTCGGGCTGAAGCAGTACCTCGTGCCGTATTTCATGTCGAGCCATCCGGGCTCCGAGCTTGCTGATGCCATCGAGCTGGCGGAATTCATCCGTGACATGGGCTACCATCCGCAGCAGGTGCAGGACTTCATCCCAACGCCGGGCACCCTCTCGACGGCCATGTGGTATACGGGCATCGACCCGCTGACGGGGGAGAAGGTATACACGGCCAAGTCCTACGAGGAAAAACTCATGCAGCGGGCCCTCATGCAGTATTGGCTGCCGCAGAACCATGCCATCGTGCGCAAGGCACTGCGCCTGGCACACCGCGAGGACCTCATCGGCTTTGACCGCAAGTGCCTTGTGCGTCCCGAGGGCAGCGAGAAGAAACACACGCCGGACAAGGGCAGACGGCCGCGCCCGGCGAACCATAGGAATAGCAATCACAGCAAACGAGAAAAGAAGGTGCGGCGATGAAATGTCCATTTTGTAAACAGGCCGACAGCCGGGTAATCGACTCGCGGGCCGCCGAGGATGGTACGACCATCCGCCGGCGCCGTGAGTGCAATGGCTGCGGCAAGCGGTTCACGACCTATGAGGTCGTTGAGAAATTGCCGCTGATGGTCGTCAAGCAGGACGGCCGCCGCGAGGTATTCAAGCGCGACAAGATATTGAATGGCGTCGTGCGTTCGTGCGACAAGCGCGACATCTCGATGGAGCGCATCGTGGCGCTGGTCAACGAGATCGAGCGCGATGTGCGCAATACGATGGAGCAGGAGGTCCCATCGTCCAAGATCGGCGAGCTCGTCATGAACCGCCTGAAGGACTTCGATGAGGTCGCCTATATCCGTTTTGCATCGGTATACCGCAAGTTTGCCGATATCAGCAGCTTCCTTGAGGAGCTCAAGGTACTGCAGGCCCACAAGGGCGAAGAAGCGAAGGATAAGTAAGACAGGCATAAGCAGGACTGGGAGGAAGAAAGCATTTGGATTGGGAACTCAAACGAGAACTGAAGGAGCAGCTGGCGCAGGAGACTGGCTATTACCGCTACCCGATGGGCACGCGGACGCCCGTGGCGCTGGTCTATCCCAATTCGTATTTCGTCGGCATGTCGAATCTCGGCCTGCACATCGTCTATGAGCTCTTGAACGAGCGCGATGATGTGGCTTGTGAGCGCGTGTTCCTGCCGGAGCGCAAGGAGCTCAAGCGCTATGAGAATACGCGCACGCCGCTCATGAGCATCGAGAACCAGACGCCGTTGCATGATTTTCCCATCATTGCGTTTGTGCTGTCCTTTGAGATGGACTATTTCAACGTCATGCAGATGCTGGCGCTGGGCAAGGTCAGGGTGAAGGCGGCTGAGCGCACGGAAAAAGACCCCCTCGTCATCGCGGGAGGGCCCTGTGCGACATTCAACCCTGAGCCGCTTTCCGGCGTCGTCGATGCCTTTGTCATCGGCGAGGGCGAGGTCATCATGCCGGCCTTCATGGATGCCTGGCACGAGGCCCAGGCACAGGGCATGAGCCGTCAGGAGATGCTCTTGCATATCGCCAAGGTTCCGGGCATCTATGTGCCGTCCCTCTATGAGCACCAGTACGATGAAGCGGGACATCTGACGGCTATCCAGGCCCTGCCGGGGGCTCCCGAGCGGGTCAGCCGCCAGTGGGTGCAGGACCTTGACGCGCATCCGGCCCATACGGTGGTCATCACGGACAACACCGAGTTCAACTTCTATCTCATAGAGACGGCGCGGGGCTGTGGCCGCCACTGCCGGTTCTGCATGGCGGGCTACTGCTTCCGGCGGCCGCGCAACCGCTCCCTGGGCGTCATCACGCGGGAGGTCAAGGCGGCGCTCAAGCATAAGCGCCGCATCGGCCTGATGGGGGCGGCGATTTCGGATTATCCCGAAATCAACGAACTCTGCCGCGAGATCCTCGGCGAGGGGCTGTCGATGTCGGTGGCGTCCTTCCGCGCCGATTCGGTGACGAAGGAGCTCGTCGATTCGCTAGCCCAGAGCGGCCTCAAGACGCTGACGATGGCGCCCGAGGCGGGAAGCCGGCGCATGCGTGCAGTCATCAACAAGGGCATCGAGGAGGAGCACCTGTTCAATGCCATGGAGCTGGGGCTCAAGGCGGGCATCCGCAATTTCCGCCTGTATCTCATGCTGGGCCTGCCCTTTGAGCAGGAGGAGGATATCGATGCCATCATCGACCTGGCGAACCGTCTCAAGGACTACATGGAGGAAAAGGGGGCGAAGGGGACGCTGACGCTCAGCGTCAATCCATTCATCCCCAAGCCTTTCACGCCGTTCCAGTGGAAGCCCATGGCCGACCGCAAGTATGTAGAGCATGCCTTCAAGCGCCTGACCCAGGAGCTCAAGAAGCGCAAGCATATCATTGTCAACGTCGAGTCGCCCAAGGAGGCCTATATCCAGGGCGTCATCGCCCGCGGCGGCCGCCGGGTCGGCGAGGCCTTGCTCCTGGCCCATGAGCTTGGCGGCAGCAAGGCATTCAAGCGGGCTATGAAGGAATGCGGCCTTTCGCTGGCGGAGGAGCTCTACCGCGAGCGAAAGGAGCAGGAGGTATTTCCCTGGGACAGGCTCGACATGGGCTTCACGCGGGAGTACCTGTACGCAGAGCTTGAAAAGGCTGGCGGCCTCAAGGCGACGATCCCGTGCTTTGACGGCTGCCACCGCTGCGGGGTCTGCTGAGCAGGGGATAACATCAACAAATCTAGCAAACAAAGAGGGTGCGATGGATGAGTTTTGTGCTTGAACATATGCGGGATAATCTCTGGCGGGGCAAGTTCTCGTCATTTACGGAGGACCTTTGTGTGCATGGTCTGACGGGACGCCTCGGCGGCGTGAGCAAGAAGCCCTATGACTCGCTGAACATGGCGCTGCATGTCGGTGACGACCCGCAGACCGTCTGGCAGAACCGGCAGCGGTTCCTGCATGCCTTGGGGCTGAAGCCCGAGAACATGGTCACGCCGGAGCAGGTGCATGGCGATGCCGTCATGCGCGTCGGGGCAGCTGAGGCCGGCCGCGGGGCGCGTGACTACGCCGATGCGATTGCGGCCACGGATGCCTTGATCACCGACGAGCCAGGACTGCCGCTGGTGCTCTGCTTTGCAGACTGCACGCCCATCCTGTTCCTTGACCCCGAGCATCGGGCCATCGGCATCGCCCATGGCGGCTGGAAGGGCACGGTGAACAAGATCGCGCAGAAGACTGCCCAGGCGATGCAGCGCGAGTTCGGTACCAATCCCGACGAGCTCCTCGTCGGTATCGGGCCGGCCATCGGGCCCTGCTGCTATGAGGTCGGCGAAAACGTGGCGGATGAGTTCCGGCAGGCCTTCCCTGCTCATGAGGACAAGATCGTGCTGGCAGAAGATGGCAAGCCGCATCTGAACCTTTGGCAGGCCAACCGCCTGCAGCTCATGGATATCGGCGTGCGCAGCGAGAACATCGAGATGGCCGATACCTGCACAGCCTGCAAGCATCAGTGGTTCTATTCCTACCGCGCCGATGGCGGCACCACGGGCCGCATGGCAGCTGTCCTGGCACTTACGAAATACTGATCGGGGGTAATCGCATGATAAAAGAGAAGTTTCATGAAGTCGAGGCCGCTATCGCTGCCAGCATGGAACGACGCACCCGCGTGCCCAAGGATGCGCCCGTAAAACTCATCGCCGTGACGAAGAATCACGATGTGGCGGCGATGCGCGAAGCCATCGATGCTGGTGCGACCGATGTGGGTGAGAACCGCATCCAGGAGGCCAAGGAGAAATACGCGGTGCTGGACCGCGAAGTGACCTGGCATCTGATCGGCCATCTGCAGACGAACAAGGCCAAGGTGGCGGTGCAGATTTTCGACCTGATCCATTCGGTGGATACGCCGCATCTGGCCAAGGCACTGGACAAGGAGGCTGGCAAGATCGGCAAGGTCCAGGACATCCTGGTGCAGGTCAACCTGGCCAAGGAGGACAGCAAATCCGGGGTCTATAAGGAAGACCTGCGGGCCATGCTCGATCTGGTCGAGACGCTGCCGCATCTCTGCCTGCGCGGCTTGATGTGCATCGCACCGAACTACGAAGACGTCGAGTTGTGCCGGCCGTTGTTCCGGGAAATGCATGAAATTTACCAGCAAGTAAAGGAATTGCCGTATCCAACGGCGAATATTACATATTTATCTATGGGTATGACCCATGACTACCCCATTGCGGTCGAAGAGGGCGCAAATATAGTCCGGGTAGGAACCGCGATTTTTGGACCGCGACAATACTAAAGAGGTGGCATTATGAGTATTATTGATAAAGTTTGCGGAAAGATGGGCCTGATGGACCCCGAGGACGAGAAGCTCGATTTCGCCGACGAGGAACGCGAGCAGAAGCCGGAGATGAAACGTGAACCAGCCGAGGAGGAACAGGCTATGAATCATGAGAAAGAGGGCGCCCACAACGTCGTGGACTTCCACTCGGCCGCAACGGCGCGCGAGAACACCGTGACCAACTACAAGATGAAGGTCATTGTCATCGAGCCGCAGACCTTTGACGATGCGCAGCAGGTCGCCAACAACCTGCGTGAGAAGAAGCCGGTCGTCATCAATTTCGAGAAGACGGACGCCGAGGCAGCTAAGCGCATCATTGACTTTATCAGTGGTACGACGTACGCGCTGAACGGTGAGATCAAGAAGGTCGGTCACAACGTATTCCTCTGTGCGCCGAGCAACGTCAACGTCAGCTATACGGAAGAAGATCGCCGGGTATCGACGGAGATGCCCTGGCTGAAGAAATAAGGGAACTAGAGCAACATGGCAAGTGAACAGAAAGAAAAACTGATCCGTTTCTACAAGGGGACGGAGGGCGAGGAAGCGGTCATAAAGCTCGTCGATATGGCTGAGGCCGTCCTGCACAACCAGAAGTTTCGCATGAGCGGCTTCCTCGACCCCTTCGGGCAGGAAATCGCCGAGACCGTGGCGGCCAACTACGGCCGGCTGCGCGTCGACTTTGAAGGCGGCTATCAGGGCGCGGAACGCTGCCGCGCCATTTATGTGCATGAGGACTTTTTGGGGACGCCGGCAGGCTTTGACATTGACTGCATCGAGGCGCGCTGGAATGGGCAGTTTGCCCGCCTCTCGCACCGCGATGTGCTCGGGGCCCTCATGGGGCTTGGCATCGAGCGCGACTGCATCGGTGACCTGCTCGTGACGAATGACAGCGTCAAGATCCTCTGCGATAAGAAGATGGCAGAATATTTCCTCGCGAACCTCACGAAGATAGGTGCTGTCGGCGTGAGCTGCCAGCGCGTCGAGCTTTCCTCGATCGCGCCGAAGGAAGAGCGCTGCAAGGAAATCCGCGCGACGGTGGCATCCCTGCGCGTCGACTCGATTGCGGCATCGGGCTTTGGCTCCTCGCGCAGCCGGGCGGCCGCTGACATCGCCGCCGACAAGCTGAAGCTCAACTGGCAGCCGGTCAAGAGTGCCTCGCAGACCGTCAAGGAGGGGGACATCCTCTCGATGCGCGGCCGTGGCCGCCTGGAGGTCGCTGAGGTGCGCGGCACGACGAAGAAGGGCCGCACGGTCGTGGTCCTCAAGCGCTATATGTGATAGACAAATACTCGTTTCAGATGGGAGATAATAACCTTGCTTACACCAATGGACATCCATAACAAAGATTTCAAACGCAGTTTCCGCGGCTACAACGAGGATGAGATCGACGATTTCCTCGACCAGGTCGTCAACGACTACGAGAAGCTGTTCCGTGACAACGACCGCCTCAAGGAGGAGCTTGAGCGGGCACGCAAGGACAACGAACAGTATCAGCAGCTGGAGCAGAACCTCAAGGACACGCTGCTGGTGGCTCAGAAGACGGCGGAGGAAGTGACGTCGAATGCGCGCCAGAATGCTGAGGAGCTGCGCGAGAACACGGCCAAGGAGTGCCAGAACATGCGCCATGAGGCCGAGATGCAGGCTAAGAAGCAGCTCGATGATGCAGCTGCCAAGGTGCGCAGCATCGTCGCTGAGTACGACCGCCTCGTGCGCGAGAAGAACCAGTTCCTGCGCAAGGTCAAGGTGACGATGGAGTCGGAGCTGGCTGTCATCAATGAGACGCTGCGTGTGCTGCCGGACCCGGAAGCCGCTGAGCGCCAGGCTGAGCAGCAGAAGCAGGCAGCTGCGCAGCAGACCGCCGAAGAGCCCCAGGTAACGGAGCAGGCAGCTGCTGAGGAAGCTGAGGAGAAAGACAAGGCAAGCGAGGAGAAAGAGTAAGTAAGTGATGGCCTTTTGTTTGTTTGTTGTTCTGCTGGTATTGGATCAGGTAGTCAAAAGCTATGTCAGCACGGCCATGCTGCTCGGTGAGACGATACCGGTTGTGCCGGGGATATTCCACATCACGTACATCCTCAATCCAGGGGCAGCCTTCGGGATGCTTGCGCATCAGCGCTGGTTCTTCATCCTGGCGGGGATCATCATCGTCGCGGCGTTCCTTTACTATTATCCGCGGCTCAGGCGCCAGTGCGGCTGGTTCCATTACGGCTGCGTGGCGCTGCTGTCTGGTGCTGTGGGCAATCTCATCGACCGCATCCGGAACGGACTGGTCATCGACTTCATCGATTTCCGCGTCTGGCCGGTGTTCAACATTGCCGATATAGCGATTGTGCTTGGTGTTGCCAGCATGATATATGCAATTCTATACAAGATGAAAGATACAGAGGATTGATATGGCAGAACCATTGTTATTCATAGCAGATAAGGCTGGCGAGCGGCTGGACGTCTTTTTGACGCGCCAGCAGCCTGACTTGTCAAGAGCACATGTGCAGAAGCTCATCACAGAGGGCGCGGCACTGGTGGATGGGACGGTCCGCAAGGCGAACTACAAGCTGCGTGGTGGCGAGCAGGTCAGCCTGACGGTACCCGAGGCGGCACCGGTGGAGATCAAGGCAGAGGATATCCCTCTGGATGTGCTCTACGAAGATGAGGATATCATCGTCGTCAACAAAGCGCGCGGCATGGTCGTGCATCCGGCGGCGGGCGTCAATACCGGGACGCTCGTCAACGCATTGCTCTGCCATTGCCACGATCTTTCGGGCATCAACGGCGAGATCCGCCCGGGCATCGTGCACCGGCTCGATAAGGATACCTCGGGTGTCATGGTCTGCGCCAAGAACGACAAGGCGCATATCGACCTGGCAGAGCAGATCCGCACGAAGGCGGCGCACCGCATCTACTGGGCCATCGTGCATGGCAACATCAAGGAAGAGGCGGGGATCATCAAGGGCGACATCGGCCGCCATCCCACCGACCGCAAGAAGATGGCCATCGTCCGCGAGAACGGCAAGCCTGCCGTCACCCATTTCAAGGTGCTGGAGCGGTTTGGCGACTACACGCTGATCGAGTGCCGCCTGGAGACAGGGCGCACGCATCAGATCCGCGTCCATATGACGAGCATTGGGCATCCGCTTGTCAACGATCCCAAGTATGGCCCGAAGAAGCCGTCGCCCTTTGCCATCGAGGGGCAGGCCCTCCATTCGCTGACCTTGACGCTGACCCATCCGGGGACGGGGGAGCCGATGGAGTTCTCGGCACCTGTGCCTGAGGATATGCAGCGGATACTCACAGGCCTGCGTGACCGCCTGGCCAAGGACCGCAGGAAAGCTGCTGCGATGCAGCCTTGATGGCACGATATACCTAGCGATAAGAAAAGACGGGAGTGACAGATTATGCCAGTATTGACGGATAAGACCGTACTCATGGATTCCGAGGGAATCCGCCGCGCGTTGACGCGCATTTCCCATGAGATTGTCGAGAAGAACAAGGGCGTCGAGAACATCGTGCTCGTAGGTATCCGCACGCGCGGCGTGCCGATTGCCGAGCGCATCGCCGCCAGCATCGAGCGCATCGAAGGCACGAAACCGCCAGTCGGTGTCCTCGACATCACCCTCTACCGTGATGATCTGTCAACGCTCTCGTACCAGCCCATCGTCCATCCGACGGAACTGCCTGTGGATATCACGGGCAAGACCGTGGTGCTCGTCGATGATGTGCTCTATACAGGGCGCACGATCCGCGCGGCTCTCGACGCCCTCATCGATATGGGGCGTCCCAAGACCATCCAGCTGGCCGTCCTCATTGACCGCGGCCATCGCGAGCTGCCCATCCGTGCCGATTTCGTCGGCAAGAACGTACCGACCTCGTCCCACGAGGTCGTGAGCCTGCAGCTCACGGATACCGACGGTGCCGAAAAAGTAGTGATCCGCGAATTCAAAGAAGATTGATAAGATAGCAAAGGCTGCTGCACAGCCATTATGTGCAGCAGCCTTTTTTACAATGATGAAAACTGCAGGAAATAAGGGATATACAGGACACGCGAAACGTATTATACTTGAGAAAGAATATTTGTCGATTGTTGGAGGTTGGGCTTGTGAATCTGGTGGAACGTGTCTGTGGTCATACTTGGATGATTTTGCGTCATAAGTATTGGGTGTTTCGGTTTTGCTGTATTGCGGGGATTCCGTGGCAAGGTTTTATGCATGACTGGTCAAAATTCTCGCCGACGGAGTTTATCGAAAGCGTAAAATACTACAATGGCAAGGTTTCGCCGATAAAGATCTGCAAGCGGGAAAACAACGGCCTGTCCATGGCCTGGATTCATCATCATGGACGGAATCTCCATCATTATGAGGCTTGGTGGGATAACTTCGATCATGGTGCCCACCCGCAGGATATGCCCTATAAATACGCGGTGGAAATGATATGTGACTGCCTGGGGGCGGCCAAAGCCTATGGCCGGGATGAATTCGCCTTTCAGGCCGAATACGAATGGTGGCAGAATAAATGTGCCACCGGTGTTGGCATGAGCCCTAATATGCAGGCCTTTGTGGAAACGATACTGAGCCAGCTGGCGGCGACGGAAGATCTGTCCTTGCTGCGGCCGAAGTCCCTGCGGAAAATATATGCATCAGTAGTGAAAGAAGGAAATTATGAATATACAGATTTTCGGCACCAAGAAGTGTAACGATACGAAGAAAGCCCAGCGGTTCTTTAAAGAGCGCGGAATAAAGTTCCAATTCATCGACATGCTGGACAAGGGCATGAGCAAAGGCGAATTCCAGTCCGTGGCCAAGGCCCATGGGGGCATCGATGGGATGATCGATCCGGATTGCAAGGATAAAGATGCCTTAGCCCGCGTAAGCTATATGGCCGACAAGCTGGAGACGCTTCTGGAGAATCAGCAGGTCATAAAGACACCGGTGGTAAGGAATGGCAAAGAGTCAACCGTTGGTTATGAGCCGGAGATTTGGAAAAGCTGGCAGGCAGCAAAGGGATAACCTGCGCAAACAGGCGGTCTGACATGTCAAATCTTGACATGTCAGACCGCCTGTTTATGTGGGGTTGTGATAAAGCTGACAGCAAATGGGGACGGGATGTGCTAAGGTATTCCTGGATAGAGGCAGGTGGAGGGAAGGCTTGCAGAAAGGATTGCTTATGGTGAACAGGATTTTACTCAAGCGCATCTATGAACCGCCAGAGGAAAGTGATGGATACCGGATACTGGTGGATAGATTGTGGCCGCGAGGCATCAAGAAGGTGGCGGCTCATCTCGATGAATGGGCCAAGGTCATCACGCCTGGTACCGAAATCCGGCGTTTGTATCACCAGGGCGAGATGCCCTTTGATGGCTTTGCGGAGGCCTATCAGGAAGAACTGGCAGCTAGCGAAGGGGCGGCAGCTTTTGTTGCCCATTGCCGGGAGCTGCTGGAGGCGCAGAATGTGACCTTGGTGTATGCGGCGAAAAACACGCAGGAAAATCACGTGCTCGTCTTGCGGGAATGGCTGCGGCGGAATATGTAAAACATGCATCGGGCGCAGAGGCTGGCTATGGTGCATAAGAGCGGTGTGACTGTCACGGATATGCAGGCTATGAAAAAAGCTCCTTGAACGATTCAAGGAGCGGCTGGGCAGATGGAACGATAGGGCGGCAGCTATGGAAAGCTTCAACCTTGCAAGAGGCTCAGGAACCAGCCGGCGCTGTGGTTGTTCTGGGCCAGCATGGCCTGGGCGGCTTGCAGCAGGATGTTTTCTTTGGTGAATTCGGTCATTTCCTTGGCCATGTTGGCATCGAGGATGGTGGACATGGCCGCCGTGAGATTTTCGCTTTCGGTGGTGAGATTGCTGATGGTGTATTCGAGGCGCATGCTCATGGCGCCGATGGTGGTCTGCTGGTCAAGGGCGCGTTCGAGGGCCCGGTCGATGGCACTCATGGCGGCATTGGCGCCTTTTTGCGTGGTCACGTCGATGGCGTGTCCATTTTTGCCGGTCAGCCCGAGGGCGTAGGAGCTCATGTCGTCGATGGAGCCGCGGATGCCACGGTTGGCATCGGCACTGCTGGCGATGTAGAAGCTCGAATCGCCCTGCTGATCGCGCGGCGCGATGCTTTCCTTGAAGTCGTTGAGGGCCGTAGTGGCCGTTTTCTTGACCTGTCCCTTGGTGTCGGTGATGCTGATGGTGATGCCCGCAACCGCGCCATCAAGGCCCGTGGCGGCAGCCGTGAAGGAAACGGCATTCTGCTCGTCGGCGGTGTGGACGGTCTCACCATGGGCATCCACGCCAATGGTGGAATCGGTCTGCAGTTTTGACGGGTCAAAAACTGACTGGTCAATGGCATTGAATTGGGTAAGCATGTCTGCAAGGGTAGTGGTGCCGGCTTGGTAGCTGGCCGAGTATGTCTTGCCGTCTTTGATATAGGAGAGGTTCACGGTATCGCCTTCCTGGATGTTCAGCGAAGAGCCGTCCCGGCGTTTCAGGTCAGTCAACTTGGTGCTGGCGGTGGTCGTGGTGGCAAGGCTCTGGTTGGTGAGCACCTGTGCCGTCGGTTCAGCGGCCGAGGCCATGGAACCGTCGAGCAGCAATTTGCCGTTATAGGTGACGCTTGCGTTGTCGTTGATCTGATCGCCGAATTGGTCAAAGAGCTTTTGGATGGTGCGGCGGTCCGTATCTGTGCAGGTATCGCTGGCGGCCTCGATGGCTTTTTCCTTGAGGTTGCGCAGGATGTCGATGGTGGAGCTCACGCCGCCCTCCGCGACCTTCAGCATGCTGAGGGAAAACTGGGCATTGCGGCTGGAGGCATCAAGGCTGCGGATGCGCACGTCCATGCGCTGGCCGATGGCCCAGCCCGAAGGATCATCCGCGACACTGGCAACGCGCTGGCCAGTCGCCAGATGGTGCATATGCTTGGACAGTTTGAATTGATGTTTGTCCATGATGTTTAAGATATTCGTCGACATGACGGAATTGCTGATCATCATATTTGTCACCTTCCTTGTGAGCAAAAGAAATCCGTATCCAATACTATTATACTACTCTAAATACTATTATACGTAAGTATACATAAATTGCAGTTTGTAATTACCAGGAATTTATTCGTAGAATACCGCGCCGCCGGGCAGGGGAGTACCAACGCTTCACTTAGATGCTTTGCTAAAAATATTTTCTTCACGTAAACCATCAATGTTACGCTTATGGTACTCCCCTGCCCGGCGGCTTCGTTTCAGCAATAGCCCGAATGAATCTTCAACCTGCTAATACGTTAGTGCGTATCATTCTGTGCCTAGGACAGTCGCTTCAGACAGAAAGAAGCACTACTCCGTTCGCCCCTATCATCCGTATGAGCAGGTTTGTACGAACCGTTTCTCTCGTAACAAGCACATCGCTGTAATTCGTAGCCTAATGCCGGAACAAAGCAGGCTTATCCAAACGTAGCAGAGGGCGGGGGCGGGTACACTTTCTTCGCAGCGGGAGCGACTGCCCGAACGAAGTGAGGGATGGCCCGCAATAAATGCTATCTGGAACGACACGATGTATTGGCGTGCCGCTGGCCTGCCCGGCACATGTATCTAAGTACGTACTAAAGCAGCCGCGCGGGTCATTTAGCGGGAGCGGAGAAAAAGTGCACCCGCCCCCGCCCAAGCTGAGCTCTTCCAAGTTTATTTTAAGCTCGCACCGACAGGCAAACTGCAATTTTATAGCAAACGGCCCGCTGGTTTTTGTGTGCCAGCGGGCCGTTTGTTTTATTTTTCCTGCATGAGGAACGGACGCAGTTCTTCTTCGTCGGGGGTGATGTAGAGGGTCTTTTGGTTCGTGAAGATGACGAAGCCTGGTTTGCTGCCCGAGGGCTTCTTGACGTAGCGGATTTCCGTGTAGTCGACGGGGATTTTGGATGAGCCCTGGGCTTTGCTGAAGTGGGCGGCAAGGCTGGCGCAGAGCAGGAGGTTGTCCTCGCTTACGGGATCGCCGCCGTTGCGCAGGATGACGTGGGAGCCCGGGATGTTCTGGGTGTGGAACCAGGTGTCGTTGAAGCTGGCGGTCTTGCAGGTCAGCTTGTCGTTCTGGTAGTTGTTCTTGCCGATGAAGATATCGATGCCGTCAGGCGTTTGGAAGTGGAACGGATGGGAGGGCTTATCGTTGTTCTTGCGCTTGAGCTTTTCGCGCAGGTAGCCGCTTTCCACGAGCTCGTTGTGGATTTCGGCGATTTCGCCAAGGCTTTCGGAGGCCAGCAGGGAGGCTTCGATGCTCTCAAGATACGTGATGTTGTCTTCGCATTCGCGGCGCTGGACGCGCAAGAGCTCCTGGGCGCGTTTGAGCTTGTCGTATTTCTTGTAGCAGGCCTGCATGTTCTGGATGATCGTATAGCGCTGGTCCAAAGGGATCGTGATGGTCTCGCCGGTCTCGCTATAGATGTTGGCTACGGTGATCTCACTGTCCACATGGTCCTGGAACTGGTACTGATAGGTCATGAGATTATCGCCGCGGATCTTGTACTCCTCGGCATTTTCGGCGGCCGCGATTTCCTCGTCGAGCTTCACGAGCTTGTTCTCGGCACGGTTCAGCTCATTCTTGACCAGTTTCTTGAACCGGTCCTTGTCGGGCAGGACGTAGCTTCCGGCAAGCTGGTCGGCCTTTTCGAGCATGGCGCTGATGGTGGGGAAGGTAAGGCTGGTACCGCTGGCCAGATAGTGGAGCGGGAAGGAGCTCATGGCCAGGATTTTCTTGTTTTCATCGATTACAAGAACGGGCTGGGCGTTTTCGTCGCTGGCGGCGGCGCGGATTTCCATGAGGGCATCGCGGATGGCCGTGAAGTCAACGGCTTCGAGGGTGCCAATGCGGGTGCTGGGGGCAAGGCCGGCGGAGAAACAGGTCTCCTTGGCCGACACGGGGCCAAAGCCCATGCAGGCAGAGAGCAGGGCCTTGTCGAGCCGCTGCTCGCCATCCTTCTGGATGCTGGCGATGATGTCGTCAAGGTCCGCGGTGAAGAGGTCGAGCTTGTCCTGCCCCGGGGGCAGCTCGTAGGCATCGCCAGGCAGGACCGTGCGCACGCGGCTGCTGTTGGCGCCGATCTTGCGCAGGGCATCGATGATGGTGCCGTCCTGCACGAGGATGATGTTGCTGTACTTGCCCATGAGTTCCATGACGAGGGTCTTGGTGACTATCTTGCCGCCAGCGGCCAGCGAATCCACGTCCATGAGCAGCAGGCGGTCGAGGCCGTGCTGGCGGATGGCGGCGATGCGTCCCGTTTCCAGCTGCTTGCGCAGTACCATGCAGAAGACGGGAGGTTCGGGCGGGTTCTCGAGATTGCGCTCCAGAAGATGTGCCGAAGGATTCTGCGAGTTGATGGAGATATGCAGCAGGTAATTCTGCCCTGGCTGTCGAATCGACAGGATGATGGATTGTTTGTTGGGCTGCGTGATTTTATCGATGCGCCCGCCGGCGAGCGTCGCGTTGAGCTCCCGGGCGAGGGCATGCATGGAAAAGCCGTCAAGACTCATGATGATTCTCCTTTATAAATCGTAGGGTATAACTTCTAAATTATATCATCAATGCCAGAGCGGGGCAATTCGTGACGTGACCTCGAGGGAGGGTATTGCATAAGATTGCAAAAAACAATATAATACTATAATGAGTAACTAGAATTGGGAGGCTGTAGGCGATGAAATTTACGAAATGGCAGGGCTGCGGCAATGACTTTGTGCTCATTGACTGCCGCGAGCAAGAGCCGGAGGATTATGCGGCGCTTTCCCAGAAGGTTTGTGATCGTCATTATGGTATCGGCGCGGATGGCATCCTCGTCGTACTGCCGTCGGCCAAGGCGGATTTCCGCATGCGCATCTTCAATACGGATGGCAGTGAGGCGGAGATGTGCGGCAACGGCATCCGCTGCTTTGCGCGGTATCTCTACGACTATAAATTGACCAGCAAGACCGAGTTCACGGTGGAGACGGGGGCTGGTATCCTCGTGCCGAAGATCATCCTTGCAGAGGATGAAGTGACTGGCGTCCAGGTGGATATGGGCGAGCCCCATCTTCTGGGCGAGGAAATCCCCGTTCTGGGTTTTGATGGCAGGAAGGTCATTGCCGAGCCGATTACAGTGGCCGGCACGACCTATGCGATGACGGCGGTCTCGATGGGCAATCCCCATTGCGTCGTCTTTGTGGATGATGCAGAAAAATTCCCGATTGAGGAGCTGGGCACGCAGTTTGAGCATCATGCGTTGTTCCCGCGCAAGACGAATACGGAGTTCGTCGAGGTAAAGGACCGCAGCCATGTGCGCATGCGCGTCTGGGAGCGTGGAGCGGCAATCACGCTGGCCTGTGGCACAGGCTCCTGTGCCACGGTGGTGGCCGGTGTCCTCAACGATAAGATCGACCGCAAGGCCGAGGTCCAGCTCGATGGCGGCAAGCTCCTTGTGGAGTGGGCGGCAAATAACCATGTGTTCATGACTGGCCCGGCAGAGCTCGTGTTCACGGGCGAGTGGATTGGTTGAGACAGCAGGGAAAGAGGCGGTTCGATGCTAAAGAGCATGACGGGATTTGGTGCGGC
Organism: Pseudoselenomonas caprae; assembly: GCF_008271345.1. NCBI lineage: Bacteria > Bacillati > Bacillota > Negativicutes > Selenomonadales > Selenomonadaceae > Pseudoselenomonas > Pseudoselenomonas caprae. Next base: position 15,089 of record NZ_VTOZ01000015.1, on the reverse strand, counting down.
GGCCATCGAGACGGAGGATTACAAGGTCTCCGTTGAGGTCAAGGCCGTCAACCAGCGGTTCCTCGAAATCAATTTCCATATGGGCCGGCAGCTGAGCCAATGGGAGGATGCGCTGCGCAAGTGCATCAAGGGCGTGGCTGCCCGCGGCAAGCTGGATGTGTATGTGAGCTTTGCCGACAAGCGCGAGAGCCAGGCTCATATCCGCGTCAACAAGGGGCTGGTGCTGGCCTACCAGCAGGCGCTCAACGAGATGAGCGATGTGCTGCATCTGGCGCGGCCCGATGATGTGCAGTCGTTTGCGGCCTTCCCTGATGTGCTGGAGATTGAAAGCGACAGCGATATCTCGGGGATGAAGCCGCTGCTCCTGCAGGCAATGGAGCAGGCGCTGGCAAACTTTGATGCCATGCGGGCGGCCGAGGGCAGCAACATCGAGGCGGATTTTGCGGCCCGGCTCAAGAAGCTCCTGTCGATGCGGGCAAAGGTCAGTGAACTGGCGCCTGGCATCGTGCAGGCCTATCGCGACCACTTGCAGCAGACGATAGCTGAGGCCCTGCAGAGCCAGACCTTTGACGAAACGCGGCTCATCCAGGAGACTGCGATCTACGCGGACCGCGTGGACATCACCGAGGAGCTCGTGCGCCTCGGCAGCCATTTCCAGCAGTTCCAGCAGATCGTTGCCCAGTCCGCAGAGCCGGTGGGGCGCAAGCTGGACTTTTTGATCCAGGAGATCAACCGCGAGACGAATACCATCGGCTCGAAGGCCAACAGCACGGAGGCCGCACAGCTTGTCGTCGATATGAAGAGCGAGATCGAGAAGCTGCGCGAGCAGGTTCAGAACATCGAATAAGAGGAGGTACCCCTTTGGATATCAAACTCATCAATATTGGTTTTGGCAATATCGTATCGGCCAACCGGATCGTAGCGATTGTCAGCCCCGAATCGGCGCCCATCAAGCGCATCATCCAGGAGGCCCGCGATGGCGAGCGCCTGATTGATGCCACCTATGGCCGCCGCACGCGCGCCGTCATCATCATGGACAGCGACCACGTCATCCTGTCGGCTGTACAGCCCGAGACGGTGGCCCATCGCGTCGAAGACGATGACGATACGGAAGTGAAAACTGAAATCAAAGAGAAAGAAGACGAGACGCAAGAATGAGCAAGGGATTATTGATTGTGGTTTCCGGGCCATCGGGCACCGGGAAGGGAACGGTCTGCAGCGAGCTGCTCGCGCAGACGCCGGAACTTGCCTATTCCATTTCGGCCACGACGCGCCAGCCGCGTGAGGGTGAAGTCGATGGTAAGAACTACTACTTCATGGATAAGGCACAGTTCGAGAAAATGATCGAGGAGGGCGGCTTCCTCGAGTATGCCAATGTCTATGGCAACTACTACGGCACGCCGCTGGGCAAGATCGAGGAGCGTCTCGCCGCTGGCGAGGACATCCTGCTGGAAATCGACACGCAGGGTGCGCTCAATGTCATGAAGAAGTGCCCCGACGGGCTATTCATCTTCCTGCTGCCGCCGTCCATCGGCGAGCTCGAGCGCCGCATCCGCGGCCGCGGCTCGGAGACGGCTGATTCGCTGGCCAAGCGTCTCGGCGCTGCCAAGGAGGAGATCGCCATCGGCCGCCAGTATGGCTATGCCGTGGTCAACGATACGGTACGCCAGGCAGTCAAGCGCATCAAATGCATCATGACGGCTGAGCATTGCCGTGTAAGCATGAACTTAGATAAATTTGAGGAGTTGGAACAGTAATGAAAGCAAATAACAATCCCGTAATGAGCATGGTAAATCCGTCCACCGATACGCTGATGAAACAGGTCGACAGCCGCTATGGCCTTGTCGTCTGCGCTTCCAAGCGTGCCCGTCAGCTGCTGAGCGGCGAGGAGCTCAAGGAGCTCAAGTCGAAGTCGACGAAGAATGTCACGAACGCGCTGGAGGAGATTGCCGAGGGCAAGATCAACTACAAGATTTCCAAAGCGGATCTCTAAGCCATGGAACTTCAGGGCAAGAAAATCGTTCTGGGCGTGACGGGGGGCATCGCGGCCTATAAGGCGGTAGAGATTGTCAGCCGCCTGCGCAAGGCAGGGGCTGAAGTGCACGTCATCATGACGAAAGAGGCGACACAGTTTGTCACGGAGCTGACCTTCCGCGAGATCAGCGGCCAGCCAGTGGCTGTCGACATGTGGGAGAAAGTCACGCATTTCAACGTGGAGCACATCGCCCTCGCGCAGCTTGCTGACCTTATGCTGATCGCACCGGCTACGGCCAATATCATCGCCAAGGCGGCTGTGGGCATCGCCGATGACATGCTCTCGACGACGCTGCTGGCGACGAAGGCGCCCATCTACGTGGCGCCCGCGATGAATACGAATATGTACGAGAATCCCATCACGCAGCGCAATATCGCTGAGCTGAGGTCCCGTGGGTTCCATATCATCGAGCCTGCGTCGGGCCATCTTGCCTGCGGTACAAGTGGCAAGGGCCGCCTGCCAGAGCCTGCGGATATCGTGCGTATCGTAAGTGAAGCCTTGACAAGTCAGAATTTGACAAGTCAGGAATTGACAAGTCAAAATTTGACCGGTCAAAAAATCCTTGTGACGGCTGGTGGCACGATTGAGCCGCTCGATCCCGTGCGCTATATCGGCAACCGCTCGACGGGCCGCATGGGCTATGCCATTGCAGAAGAGGCCGCGCGGCGTGGCGCCGAGGTCGTTCTGGTCTCGGGCCCGACGGTGCTGGAGGATCCTGCGGGTGTCCGCGTCATCCGCATCGAGACGGCGCGGCAGATGCGCGAGGCTGTTCTGGCGGAGTTCCCGACGGCGTCGGCTGTCATCAAGTCGGCGGCCGTGGCCGACTATCGTCCAGCTGCTGTGGCGGAGCAGAAAATCAAGAAGAGCGAGGATGATCTGACGCTGCATCTCGTGCGCAATCCGGACATCCTCTATGAGCTCGGCCAGAAGAAGGAGCACCAGGTGCTCGTCGGCTTTGCGGCTGAGACCTGCAAGGTCGAGGAGTACGCGCGCAAGAAGCTGGCGAAGAAGAATCTCGACTTCATCGTGGCCAACGATGTCTCCGAGGCTGACGCTGGCTTTGGCGTTGAGACGAACCGCATCAAGCTCATTGACCGGTCAGGCCGGATGACGCCATATCCGCTGATGAGCAAGAAGGAATTGGCGGGCATCATACTCGACCATGTGGCTGAGGTGCTGGAAAAATAGACAGATGTGTAAGGTAACGGAAGCAGTCTTTGCCGGTGGCAGGGGCTTCTTCCGTTTCTTTGTGGGGAGATGAAGCGTTGTACCTTCACTATTATTGGCTGCGCCTGAAGCGCTGGATGCGCTGGTTCGTGCATCGCTATGGCGTCTTGTTCGTGGCGCTGGCGGCCTGCAATATCCCGACGATGGTGCAGATCGGCATGTTCCAGGAGGAGGCTGTGCCCCTATGGGGGCGTGCTGCGCTGACGCTGGCAGGGATCGTCCGCACGCTGGGCATGGTCTTCCTGCTGACACTGGCGCTGGGCTGGCTGCCCAAAGTGGTGCAGCGGCTGGCAGTGCTGACAAGTTTCCTGCTGGCGCTGGCCGATGGATTTGCCCTTTACAGCTATCATAACTACCTCGACGAGGGCATGATGCAGGTCATCTTCGAGACGAATCCGCAGGAGGCGCGCGAGTATGTGCTGGCCCAGTCGGGGCATCTTGTCCTGCTGCTGGCGGCAGCACTGGCAGCCTGTGGCCTGCTCTGGCAGGGGCGGGGGAAGCTGTCCAGGCTCTGGCAGCGGGCGCAGCCACGGCTGGCGGCGGTGCTGGCCTGTGGTGTCTTCCTGTTCGCGGGCACCGTGGCCTATGCTGGCTCGGAGGCTGCGCAGGATGGCATGGATGCGGCGGTGTACCTTGGCAAGAATTATCCGCAGCAATATTCGCTGGGCCGCGTGGCCTACATCATCCCGAAGGCCTTCGAGGAGATAGGCTCGGCGGAGTATGTCGATGCCACGCTGGCCGCGCAGCCGGTGGAGCTTCTCCGGCAGGAGAACGACATCCCGCAGGTCGTCTTCATCCTCGGCGAGTCGACGAGCCGCCATCACATGCAGCTCTATGGCTACGAACTGCCGACGACGCCGCAGCTTGCAGCACGGGCGGCAAATGGGGAACTTACGGTGTTTACCGATGCCATCAGTCCGCATGCGGCGACGATGGCCGTCATGAAGACGTTGTTCTGCTTTTACGATCATGCGCAGGAGCAGGCGGGCGGCGTCTGGTATGAGCAGCTCAATCTCTTTGATATCCTGCGGGCGGCTGGCATCCGCACAGCCTGGGTCTCCAATCAGGAGTCGGCGGGCTTCTATGGCAGCATCGGCCGCACCCTGGCAGGACGCTGCGATGAGCACCGCTTCACCAGCTCAACCTCGCATACCATTGACTTGGTCGAGCGCTATGACGAAGAGGTGCTGCCGCTGCTTGATGACAGCCTGACGCGCAGTGCGGCGCAGAATTTCACGGTGGTGCATCTGATGGGGGCCCATGAGGACTTCATCCGCCGCTATCCTGCGGCGTTTGCGCAGTTCACGGCAGCAGATGAAAGCGGCGAGGGCCGCGCGGTGCGTGCCGAATATGACAATGCGGTGCTCTATGATGACTACATCGTCGACCAGATCATCCGCCGGTTCGAAGCACAGGATGCCATCGTCATCTTCATCTCCGACCACGGCGAGGAGATCAACGACACCCGCGCCGTGGTCGGCCATGGCGATGAGAGCAGCAGCTGGCAGCGCGATATCCCGATGGTCTGCTGGACCTCGGAGAAGTTCCGCGCCAAGCGCCCTGCGCTCATGGAGCGGCTGGCAGCGGCCAGCACGCGGCCCTATATGACGGATGATATGATCCATACCCTGCTGGACCTCATGCAGACTGAAGTGCCGGCCTACCGGCGCGACAAGAGCATCCTGCAGGCAGGCTACCGGCAGGAGCTGCGGCTGCTCAAAGGAAAGAAGCCGTATAGATACAGGGGAGAGGATAGAGAACGTGAAGAAAGATTATAAATTGCTGGCACTGGACTTTGACGGCACGACCCTTGACTCGGCCAAACGGTTCCCAGCGGAAATCAGTGCGGCCGTGCATGAGCTCAAGGCGCGCGGCATCGAGGTGATCGTCTCCAGCGGACGCGGCAAGGCGGAGCTCAAGGATTACGAGCGGGAGCTTGCGGATTTTGACTATGGCGTCATGATCAGCGGCGGCCTTGTCTACGATTTCCGCGCCCGTGAGCCGATAGCCAGACAGCCCTTGCCGGAGGCGGTCCTGGTACAGGCCTTTGCTGCGGCGGAGGAGGAACAGGCGATGACCCAGCTGCTGACCGTGGACGAGTCCGTGACGCGGGGCAGCCATATCGCGCGCATGGAAGATTTCCACATGGAGATATACCGGGAGATGTATGAACGCGTCTGCCGCTGCGAGGAAGACCTGGCAGGTTTTATCGCGGCACAGGCTGGAGACATCTGCAAGATGAATATCTATCATCGCGATGAAGCGTCGCGGCTGCGCAATTACGAGCGCCTCGGAAAGCTCGGGCTCTCGATGACCTTTGCCGAGCAGACATCGCTGGAGCTGTCGGCCCAGGGCATCTCCAAGGCCCATGGGCTCAAGGTCATCTGTGACCATCTGGGCATCCGCACCGATGAGGTTGTAGCCATCGGCGACGCGCCCAATGATGAAGAGGTACTCAAGCTGGCGGGCCTCGGTGTTGCCATGGGCAATGCCAGCGAGGAGATCAAAGCCATCAGCGATGCCGTGGTGGCCGATAACGACCATCTCGGTGTGCTGGAAGCGATAAACAGGTTCTTCTGACGAAAGGATGATTACTATGCCAAAATCTATGCCCAAATTCTACAATTCCCTGGTCCAGGCCTGGAATACGATTTTCTTTGCGATGCTGCTGGTCGGCGGCATCTATGCATTCATGTCCGGCCATCCCGTGGCTGGCGTGCTCATGGTCATCGCCGGCGGCTGGGGCGTATGGTTCTGCGGCAAGCAGGTCAACTACCTCATGAATACGAAGGCAGAGGACCTGCCCAAGACCAAGCTCGACGAAAAGCTGGCTGAGCAGACGGCAAAAGCGCTGGAAGCGAACATGAAGAAGGGCGAATAAAGAATAAAGATTGACGAGTCAACCTGGCGTTGGCTCGTTTTTTCATGCGCAGAAGGAAGACCGCCGCCGAGGCGTCAGCTATATCGATGTGCTGGTGGCGGAAGCAACGGGCTGCATGGACGGGATTGTTTCCTGCATGGAATAATCTGGTAAGTATGTCTGAAAGTGTTTTGTTCTGGAAAAAGAATTGCTACGAATGTCCGCCTGTTAAAAACTTTACTGGATTTTATTGTTGTAACATTGTATAATATTACATGGTGTACAAATTCTTGAAAAGGGTGGGAGACATTATGAAATTATCACGCAAGGTAAAACTGCTGGCACTCGGCGTTACGACGATGCTGGCTACGGGAATCATGGCTGGCTGCGGCGGCTCGGAGCAGGCGTCCAGCAGTGGCGGCAAGACGTACAAGATCGGTGTGGTGCAGCTCGTCGAGCACAGCGCCCTCGATGCTGCCAACAAGGGCTTCGTGGATGGTTTGAAGGAACGTGGCTTTGAGGAAGGAAAAAACGTCACCTTCGACCAGCAGAATGCACAGGCTGACCAGTCAAATCTGCAGAACATCGCCCAGCGTTTCGTCAGTGGCAAGATGGATCTCATCTGCGCCATTGCGACGCCGGCCGCTCAGTCGATCGCCAATGCGACGAAGGATATCCCTATCCTCGGCACGGCCATCACGGACTATGTCGGTGCCAAGCTGGCAGCCAGCAACGACAAGCCGGGGGCAAATGTCTCGGGTACGAGCGATATGAACCCCATCAAGGAGCAGGTTGATCTCCTGATGAAGCTTTGCCCGAACGCCAAGACGATCGGCGTCATCTACTGCTCGAGCGAGGTCAACTCTGAGGTGCAGGTCAAGGCAATGACGGAGTATGCAGCCTCCAAGGGGCTGACGGTCAAGACCGCGACGATCTCGACGGTCAACGATATCCAGCAGGCGGCGCAGAGCCTGGTTGGCGCTGTGGATGCCTTCTATGTTCCGACGGATAACGTCATCGCCTCGGCTATGCCGACGCTGGTGGCCATCACCGATGCGGCCAAGAAGCCGGTCATCTGCGGTGAGCCGAACATGGTCAAGGCCGGCGGCCTGGCTACCTATGGCATCGACTACTACAAGCTCGGTGTCCAGACGGGCCATATGGCAGCTGATGTCCTTGAGGGCAAAGCAAAACCGGCTGATATGCCAATCCAGACGGCAAGGGATCTCAAGGTCGTGATCAACAAGAAGAATGCTGCGGCACTTGGCATCACGCTGCCGGAGGATGTCCTCAAAGGGGCAGATGTCATCGAGTAAGTGATGGGAATACAGGAAAGAGCGCAGGCCAGTGCAGTTCTGCTGCATCAGCCGCGCTCTTTTTGCTACAACGTCTAGGTAATAGGAGATTCAATTATGGATTTAGTAATCGCTACGGTCTCGCAGGGAATGCTATGGGCGCTGCTGGCTATCGGCGTCTATCTGACCTTCCGTGTGCTCGATATTGCTGACCTCACGGTGGAGGGCAGCTTTCCCCTTGGTGCAGCCACGGCGGCGACGATGATCGTCGCGGGTGCCCATCCGCTCATGGCCATCCTGGCCGCTTGCCTGGCGGGCATGCTCGCCGGTGTAGTCACGGGCTTCCTCTGCACGAAACTCAAGATCCCGGCTTTGCTGGCGGGAATCCTCACAATGATTGCCCTCTATTCGGTCAACCTGCGCATCATGGGCAAGGCCAATCTGCCGCTATTGCAGCAGGATACGGTCTTTACCATCTGGACTGTCGGTGGGCTGGACAAGTCAATGACGACACTTGTGATTGGCACGATCATCGTGCTGGTGGTGGCGCTGCTCAACTACTGGTTCTTCGGCACGGAGCTGGGCACGGCAGTGCGCGCGACGGGCTTCAACCCGCATATGATCCGGGCCAACGGCATCAACACGGACAATATGATCGTGCTGGGCCTCCTGCTGTCCAACGGCCTGGTGGCCATTTCGGGAGCGCTGGTCGCCCAGAGCAATGGCTTTGCTGATGTGGGCATGGGCGTTGGCACCATCGTCATCGGCCTGGCCTCGGTCATCATCGGCGAGGTGCTCTTCGGCACGCGCAGTTTCAAGAACTGCCTGATTTCGGTCATCCTCGGATCGATTGTCTACCGCGCCGTCATTGCCATCGTGCTGCAGATGGGAATGCCGCCCAATGACCTCAAGTTGTTCACGGCCATTCTCGTCGCACTGGCGTTGTCACTGCCGCTCTTGCAGGCGCGCTGGAACAAGTTCCGGAAGGGGGTACACTGATGCTGCATATCGATAACATTTCCAAGACATTCAATCCGGGAACCATCACGGAGAAACTGGCGCTGCACAATGTCAGCCTGCATCTGGCACCAGGCGATTTCGTCACGGTCATCGGCGGCAATGGTGCGGGCAAATCGACGCTGATGAACTCGATCGCCGGCACGTATCCGGTGGATGAGGGCAGCATCACCATTGCTGGCACCGACATCACCAAATGGCCGGAGCATAAGCGTGCCAAGTATATCGGCCGCGTGTTCCAGGACCCGATGATGGGCACGGCGGCCGGCATGATGATAGAGGAGAACCTCGCAATCGCCGAGCGCCGTGGTTTGACGCCGACGCTGCGCTGGAGCTCCTCGGCTGATGGCCGCGAACACTTCCGCCGGCTGTTGAAAGGGCTGAACCTTGGCCTTGAGGACCGGCTCGAGTCAAAAGTCGGCCTGCTCTCGGGCGGCCAGCGCCAGGCATTGACGCTTTTGATGGCGACGATGGCGCAGCCGAAACTTCTGCTGCTCGACGAGCATACGGCGGCCCTTGACCCCAAGACGGCTGAGAAGGTGCTGGCGCTGACAGAGAAGATTGTAGCTCAGCAGCATCTCACGACCCTCATGATCACCCATAACATGCGCGATGCCTTGAAATACGGCAACCGCCTCATCATGATGTATGAGGGCCATATCCTGTTCGATGTCGACAGTGAGAAGAAAAAGACCCTGGGCATCAAAGACCTGCTCGAGATGTTCGAGCAGGCTGCTGGCAGTGAGCTCAGCAGTGACAGCCTGTTGCTTAGCTGAGGAGATTTTATGAATCGCATTCATAAATAAGACTTGACTTTAAGATACGGGTACGGTATCATTAAATCATCAAAGCTGAATATGAACTCATCCAGAGCAGTGGAGGGAATGGCCCGATGAAGCTGCGGCAACCATTGACGCAAGTCAAAACGGTGCCAATTCCTTTAGGTTTTACCTATAAGATGAGAGTTAGGAAATGAAAGCTCTCGTTTTGGCGAGGGCTTTTTCTTATGAACCGGGACGTGTGAGGATATTCAGCAGCAAGTATTTCAACTACTGGGGAGGTAGATTTAATGAGTAAGAAACGTATGCTTTTTACTTCGGAATCGGTTACCGAAGGTCATCCGGATAAGATGGCAGACCAGATTTCCGACAGCATCCTCGATGCCATCCTGGCCGAGGACCCGATGGGCCGTGTTGCCTGCGAGACGATGGTGACGACGGGGCAGGTCCATGTCGTCGGTGAGATTTCGACGAAATGCTATGTCGATATTCCGAAAATCATCCGTGAGACGGTCAAGGAGATTGGCTATACGCGCGCAAAATATGGCTTCGATGCCGATACCTGCGGCATTCTCGTATCGCTTGACGAGCAGTCGCCGGATATCGCGCAGGGCGTAAACGAGGCCATCGAGTCCCGTGAGGGCGAAATGGATGCCGCTGAGGCTATCGGTGCTGGCGACCAGGGCATGATGTTCGGCTATGCGACGAACGAGACGCCGGAGTTCATGCCGCTGCCGATCGCGCTGGCTCATCGTCTGGCCCGCCGCCTGACGGAAGTCCGCAAGAACGGCACGCTGCCGTATCTCCGTCCGGATGGCAAGACCCAGGTCACGATTGCTTATGAGGATGGCAAGGCAGTAGCTGTCGAGACTATCGTCATCTCGACCCAGCACGATGAGGACGTGACGCTGGAGCAGATCCGCAAGGACCTCATCGAGCAGGTCATCAAACCGGTTGTTCCGGCTGAGCTTTTGAAGGACGATACGAAAATCTTCATCAACCCGACGGGCAAGTTCGTCATCGGCGGCCCGCAGGGTGATTCGGGCCTCACGGGCCGCAAGATTATCGTCGACACCTATGGCGGCTGGGCCCGTCATGGCGGCGGTGCCTTCTCGGGCAAAGACCCCACGAAGGTTGACCGCAGTGCGGCCTATGCGGCCCGCTATGTTGCAAAGAACATCGTCGCTGCAGGTCTGGCTGACAAGTGTGAGGTTCAGCTGGCCTATGCAATCGGCGTCGCTTATCCGGTATCGATCATGATCGATACCTTCGGCACGAATAAAGTGGCTGAGGAAAAGATTGAGGAAATCGTAAGCCGCAACTTCGATTTGCGTCCGGCCGGTATCATCAAGATGCTCGACCTGCGCCGCCCAATCTACAAGCAGACGGCTGCTTACGGCCACTTCGGCCGCACCGATGTCGACCTGCCGTGGGAGCACACGGATAAGGCTGACACGCTGAAGAAAGAAGCAGGGCTCTAAGAATATGGCAGGGCTCCCTCGGAAGGGGGAGCTCTTTGCTGTTTTCGCGGACAGGGTGTCAAGGAAAATACCTGTACAATGGGGCAAAAAGATATTGACAACTCAGACGGTCAATATTAAAATTAGATTGTTGCTTTACGATAAGAGTAATGTAATATGCAAGAGAGTATGGATACCAACGCGTATCCCTTTTTATTTATAGGAGGCAGATTACACAGAATGAGTATGATGACCAATGACAAGCTGAGAAATATTGCAATTATCGCCCACGTCGACCATGGTAAGACGACGCTGGTCGATGCAATGCTCAAGCAGAGTCACGTTTTCCGTTCCAATGAGCAGGTTGCAGAGCGTGTCATGGACTCCGGCGATATCGAGCGTGAGCGCGGTATCACGATCCTGTCCAAGAACACGGCAATCATGTACAACGACATCAAGATCAACATCGTCGATACGCCGGGCCATGCTGACTTCGGCGGCGAGGTTGAGCGTGTCCTCAACATGGTTGATGGTGTCGTTCTGCTCGTCGATGCTTTCGAGGGCCCGATGCCGCAGACGAAATACGTTCTGCGCAAGGCTCTCGAGCAGGGCCTCAAGCCGATCGTTGTCATCAACAAGATCGATAAACCGAACCAGCGCGTAGACGATGTCTATGACGAGGTTCTCGAGCTCTTCATGGAGCTCGATGCCGATGACGATCAGCTCGACTTCCCGGTTATCTATGCGACGGCCCGTGATGGTGTTGCCAAGTACAAGATGGAAGACGATAACGCTGACCTCAAACCGCTGATGGAGACGATCGTCAAAGAGATTCCGGCACCGAAAGGCGATCCGGAGGCTCCGCTCCAGATGATGGTCACGACGCTGGAGTCTGACTCCTTCGTTGGCCGCGTTGCCATCGGCCGCATCATCCGCGGTACGGCTAAGACGAACCAGAACGTCGTCCTCATCAATGGCGACCAGACGGTCAAGGCCAAAATCGGCAAGGTATTCGTTTACCAGGGGCTCAAACGCGTGGAAACCGAGTCGGCAAGCATGGGTGACATCGTCGCTCTGACGGGCCTTGGTGATGTTTCCATCGGCTACACGGTTGCCGATGCAGAGAATCCGGAGGCTCTGCCGACCATCAACATCGACGAGCCGACGCTCTCCATGACCTTCGGTGTCAACACGAGCCCGTTCGCTGGCCGTGAGGGTGAGTTCGTTACGTCCCGCCATCTGCGCGATCGTCTGTTCAAGGAGATCGAGACCAACGTTGCTATGAAGGTCGAAGAGACGGATTCTGCCGATGTCTTCAAGGTATCCGGCCGTGGTGAGCTGCATCTGTCCATCCTCATCGAGACGATGCGCCGTGAGGGCTATGAGCTGCAGGTCGGTAAACCGGAAGTTGTCTACAAGACCATCAATGGCCAGCTCTGCGAGCCGATCGAGAACCTGACGGTCGAGGTACCGCAGGAGTTCATGGGCGCTGTCATGGAAGGCCTCGGCACCCGTAAGGCTGAGCTCGTCAACATGACGGAGACGGCTGGTTACATGCGCCTTGAGTTCACGATTCCGGCCCGCGGCCTGATCGGTTTCCGTTCCGAGCTCCTCACGAGCACGAAGGGCAACGGTATCATGAACCATGTCTTCCACGGCTATGCTCCGTACAAAGGCGACATCCCGGGCCGTACCCGCGGTTCCCTCGTTGCCTTCGAGCAAGGTGAGACGACGGGCTATGGTATCTTCACGCTGCAGGATCGCGGCACGATGTTCGTCGGCCCGGGCGAGGCTGTCTACGAGGGTATGATCGTCGGTGAGAACTCCCGCGAGAACGATATCGACATCAACCCGTGCAAGAAGAAGAACGTATCCAACATGCGTACGTCGTCCTCGGATGAAGCCATCCGCATCACGCCGCCGCGCATCCTGTCCCTGGAGCAGGCTATCGAGTACATCAACAGCGATGAGCTCGTCGAGGTTACGCCGGAGCACGTCCGTCTGCGCAAGTCCATCCTGGACCGCACGATCCGTGGCCGTAACGCCAAGAACGCCCGCAAAGGCTGATAACGTCTGAAAAGACGACAATAGAGTTACAATTAAGAAGTCCTGCTGGAAAAATATAATTTTTTCCAGCAGGACTTTTGCATTTTACCAAGAATTATGATATCATGTGGATAGTTAAACTATCGATTGAATGGATAAGTCTTTATAGAACTTTTCGCTGAATGAAAATCGGAATTATTATGATTGATTTGGAAGGACGATAAACATGGGAGCAGGGGCAGTAATCAAGGACAAGATCAAGCAGTTGCAGGATCTTTTGATGCCGATCGAGTACGTGGACGAATTCGAGGAGGAGTTCGCCGAGGAACAGAAGTCTTCGCAGAAGAAGACGGCATCGGCAGCACAGGAACGCGTAGCAAGCTACGAGGAGGAAGTCAAGGTCGCTAACGGCGGTTCGTATCATGTGAGCCGTCCGAAGTACACGACGGGCTCCTACCAGAGCCAGGAGAAGAGCCGTCCGCAGCTGACGGTCCATACGACCAAGAAGATGGCACTCAAGGTGCAGATCTATGCGCCGAATAACTTCGACCAGGTCACGGCAATCGCGGATGACCTCAAGGCGGGCAAGGCCTGCGTCGTCAACTATGAGAAGATCGAGGCTGCTGAGCAGCGCCGCATCTGTGACTTCGTCAATGGTGTCTGCTATGTGCTCGATGGCTGCGCCAAGCGCGTCACGGGGCAGATCGTGCTCTACGTTCCGGCTGGCGTAGATGTTGCCGAGGCTATGACGGTAGCAATGCCGGAGTGATTCGCTGCCCGCAGTTTGTAGTTCATTTTGTCAAGAAGACCAGGCAGTCTGTGCAGACTGTCTGGTTTTTATATTTTTAAGTTAGTGAGGGGTTTCAATGGAACAGAACAATGAGATTTTGGATGGCGTATTGGATGAGTTTGCGAAGCTCGCAGCTATTCCGCGCAAATCTGGCCATGAGCAGGCAGTCAGTGACTTCCTGAAAAAATATCTGACCGAGGCGGGCTTTTCAGTCGTACAGGACGAGAAGAACAACATCATTGCCGATAAGCCGGCCAGCAAGGGATTCGAGAAGGCACCGCTGACGATCCTGCAGGGCCATATGGATATGGTCTGTGTGGCGGAAAAGGGCTATGCCTATGATCCGCTCAAGGACCCGATCAAGCTTGTACGCGGCGAGAAATATCTGGAAGCCGAGGGCACGAGCCTCGGCGCGGATGATGGCATCGGTGTGGCTGAAGCCATGTATATCATGAAGAACGCCAAGGATCATGGCCCGCTGCGCATGATCGTGACGGTCGACGAGGAGCAGGGCATGACCGGTGCCATCCACCTTGGTGCCGAGCATCTGCAGGATGCCAGCTTCCTTATCAACTGCGATTCGGAAAATTACGATGAACTGACAGTCGGCAGCGCGGGCAGCATCAATCTGGATTTTTCGCGCGAGCTTACGCGCGAGGCTGCTATGCAGGCCAATAGCTGGAAAATCGAGGTCAAAGGCCTGCTCGGCGGCCATTCGGGCGAGCGCATCGGCGACGGCCGCGGCAATGCTATTCGTACGCTGGCGCTGGCCCTGCTGGCCTTGCAGGCTAAGGGCACCGTGGAACTGGCAGACTTCCAGGGCGGCAAGGCGCGCAATGCCATCCCCGATGATGCCACGGCGGTAATCGTTACGAATCTTGACGAGCAGGCCGTAAACGAAGTGCTCGCCGCCGAAAAGGCGCGCTTTATGCAAAACTATGGCGCAGTCGATCCGGGGATGGAATTCGTCCTGACGGCGGCTGACAAACCGGCTGAGGTATTAAAGGCCGGCGATGCCCAGCGCCTGCTCCGTCTGCTGACCATCCTGCATACGGGCGTCTATGCGATGTCGACGGTTATCCCGGGCCTTGTCGAGACCTCGGCTAATCTCGGCGTCGTAGCTATGGACGAAAACAGTGTCAATGTCCAGTTCTTCCCGCGCTCGGCTATCGATGGCAAGAATGATGAATTCGCGCTGATGGCACAGGAATATGCGGCTCTGACGGGCTTTACGGCTCATATCGGCACGAAATCGCCGGGCTGGAAGGAAAACAAAGACAGCAAGCTCGCTAAGATCATGACAGAGACCTTCAAGGCACAGAACGGCAAGGATATGAAGGTCGAGACCATCCATGCCGGCCTTGAGTGCGGCTGGCACTTTCTCAAGAACCCGCAGCTCGATATGGTATCGATCGGTGTCACGACCATCGATATCCATAGCCCGAAGGAGCGCCTGCTGCTCGAGACGGTCAAACCGCAGGTGGATCTCATCGTAGAGACGCTGCATAAGATTGCCAAACTCTAAGCGTGTTTTCGCAGAATAATGATGGAGCATTGAGCCCACTGATGCAATGGTGTGT
>NZ_VTOZ01000014.1:0-77206 GCF_008271345.1 Pseudoselenomonas caprae | reverse complement strand
TTGGTAAGAAATCTCTGTACTTAAATATAACTCTACAGCATTTACCTTGAATTGGAAAGAATAGGTTTCATTTTTTCTTGACCGTTGAAGCCCCTCTTTCCCCATTCTACGATATTTTCCGACCCACGCTTGAATGCATTTTGGGGAAGGGATGTCATATTTTTTTGTTAAGGCAGTATATCCTATATGTCCATTCAAATACTCTTGGACTACCTTACATTTAAATTCTGCACTATATTTTGCCATAAAAAGACCCCCATAAGTTAGATTCCTTGGTCTAACTTATGGGGGTCTCTACAATAACAGGCCGGCGGATTTTTTGCAGTTTGCCTGTCCATTGGCCAGTGCATACGGGAAGGAATCCCACTGATACGCGGCGCGGGGGGCGTAGCATGTGGAAAGTATTTGACAAAATAGATTGCACGCAATATAATTAAGCCATAGAAAATAAGTGAGAGTTTAGGAGGAGCTTGGATGAGCATTTATGGACTGACGAAGAATACGGATTTGCAGGAAATGATCAAGACGATGGCGCAGGCTGAGGCCAATGGCACTATGATGTACTATGCATTGGCTCGCATGGCGCGTGAGCAGGGCCTGGAGGCTGTAGCTGCGGCTTTCATCGAGGCAGCGAACCAGGAGGCTGTCCATGCAGGCTTCTACGCGACGCTTAACGGCAAGTATCCACAGGATTTCTGGGGCTTGCTGCGCACGATCGAGAAGGCAGAAACGAATGGTGAGGTGCAGGTCATGGCTATGGCGTCGAAGGTGCGGGCGGCAGGTTTTGCTGAGGCTGCTGACGAGATGGAAGTCTTTGCCAAGCAGGAAGGTCATCATGGCGTGCTGCTGCGTGAGATCCTCGCTAAGTATGGCCCGCAGGAGCAGGCTGTGGCACCGGGCCAGAAAGTCTATGTTTGCCCGGTTTGCGGCTATGAGCACATTGGCGACATCCATGACGAAGCGGATGATTATACCTGTCCGCTCTGCGGCCAGCCTAAGGCTGCTTTTCAGGAAAAGCAATGATTATTGACTAAGTCAACCACATAATTCCCTGTGCATCTATTCTACAGTTTACCAAGTAACATGTATACAATATTTCATGTTCTCTGGGTATGGACATATACCGCTGGGTGTGTTATCATCTAGCTATACAAATTTTCAGGCAAAGGAGCCGTATGTCATGTCATATCGATATGTTCATGCGGCTCTTTTGCGGTATCAGGAGGTATATATCTATGGCAGAAAAGAAAGCTGGTATGAGCCTGGACAAGCTCGGCATCTGGATCATTGCTGCGACGGTCCTTGGTGCGGTGGTTGGCCTCGTCATGGGCGAGCCAGCCCACATGTTTGCGCCGATGGGCAATCTCTTTATGCAGCTCATCAAGATGGTGGTAGTGCCCCTTGTCCTGTTCTCTTTGATCGGCGGTGCGGCTTCGCTGGGGAAATCGAGCAGTGCTGGCAAGATCGGTGCGCTGACCTTTGTCTATTATGGAATCACGACGGCGGTGGCTGTTGCGTTGGGCCTGCTGTTCAGTGAGCTCTTCCGTCCGGGTGCAGGCATCGATATGGCAGCGCTTTCTGGTGCGGCCGTACAGGTGGAGCACATGGAGGAAAGCACGACAATCCCAGGTTTTTGGGAGACTGTGACGGGGTTTGTGCCCGCCAACCCCTTCAAGGCACTGGTTGATGGCAATATCCTCCAGATCATCGTCTTTGCGATGTTCATGGGCTTTGCATCGACGTATCTTGAGGAGAAGAAGAAGGCTGTCCTCATCGATTTCTTCAACTATATGACGGAGCTGTTCATCAAGATCATGACGGCTATCATGTACGTGGCACCGCTGGGTGTATTCTGCCTGATGGCTGATGCGACGGGAACCTTTGGCTATGCGGTGCTTGCCAAGATCATGTATCTCATTGTCCTCTATGTTGTCGTGCTGGCGATTGTCACCTATGGCATGATTGGCGGTTCGGTGGCATTGTTCTCGAAGTGCACGAGCTATACGCAGTTCTTCAAGAGCATGTGGAAGGTCCAGATCTTCGCTTTTTCGACGGCTTCCTCGATGGCGACGCTGCCGCTCAACATGAATACGGCGATGAAGGAGCTCGGCGTCTCGAAGGAGACGACGTCGTTCGCCCTGCCGCTGGGGGCGACAATCAACATGAACGGCAATGCGGCCTACTACGCGATGGCAGCAACGTTCATCGCGCAGATGTATGGCATGGAGCTGTCGCTGATGCAGTATCTGGCCATCATCATCACGAGTACGCTGGGGGCTGTCGGCCAGGCCGGCGTTCCGGGGCCGACGCTGCTCGTCGTTGCTGTACTGGCAGCGGCTGGCATTCCCATCGAGGCATTGCCGATACTCTTTGGTGTTGACCGTATCTTTGACATGCTGCGCACGGCTGTCAACATCACAGGCGATGCTGCTTGTGCCACGATTGTCGACCGGTTCCGTGATACCTCGGCTGCAGCGGAGAATATGGATGCTGCGACGGAACACTGAAAAAATTTGAGAAATTTTATCAATGTGTTGACAATTGTTATCAATTAGGGTATATTATATTCAGGCTTTCGTTAAGGCATTTGTTCAAAGCGTGGAGGCGCAGAACGGGTGTCAAAGCTCTCCTAAAATATAATACACAGCAAGAACGGCGATTCGTACTGCTCATACGAATCGCCGTTCTTGTGTTTATCGGTAGTGTTATTCTTCCAGTTTGCCTGCGGAAAGTTGTTTAGGGCGCAACAGCTTGAGGGCAAAGCCAAGCAAGAGGCCCAGGATAGCCGGGCAGATCCAGCCAAAGCCTTGGGCGAAGAACGGCAGGACCGTTGCCAGCCAGGCGACGAAGCCATCGAGATGCGTGACACTGAGCCAGGTGGGAGGCAGTGCCTTGATGAAGTCGAAGACGGAGCTCAGGATGACCGCTGTCATGGCACTGCGGGTAACCAGGCGGTCACAGCCAAAGAAGTGCCCAGCCAGCGATGTGAGCGTCAGCATGATGGCAATCGGGTAGAGCATCATGAGGACAGGAATCGAGAACTGGATGATGGCTGAGAGGCCGACGTTGGCAATCAGGAAGGTGATCAAGGCGAAGCCGATGGCTAGCTGGTTATAGGTCGCTTTGCCGGGGAACATCTTGACAAAGGCTTCCGAGCAGCTGGTGATCAAGCCGATGACGGTCTTGAGGCAGGCAAACAGTACGATGAAGGCGAGCAAAGCGGCGCCGCCATCGGAGAAGTAATGGGCAGAAATCATGGCAAGCACAGCTCCGCCGTTGGCGCTGGGTTCGCCATAGCCGCGGCTGCCGGCACCGGCCATGGCGACGAGGATGTAGATGACACCCATGAGGGCGCAGCTGAAGATACCGGCTTTTACCGTGTTTTTGGCAATAGCCCCTGGAGCCTCGATGCCAAGCTTGCGGATGACGTCGACGACGATGATGCCAAAGGCAAGGCCGGCCAGGGTGTCCATCGTGTTATAGCCATCCAGCAGGCCTTGCAGTACGGGGGACTGCTGGTAAGCGCCTGTGGGGGCAAAGGAGGAGATGGTGGCGGCAGGATGAGTGAGGGCCGTGAACAGCAGGATGCCGAGTATGACGAGGAAGATCGGTGTGAGGATCTTGCCCGTCCAAGTCAGTATCTTGCCGGGGCGCAGGGAGAACCACAGAGCTGCCGCCATAAAGGCCAGCGAGAACAGCAGCAGAGCCAGCTGTTCGTTGCAGCCTGCTGGCAGCAGGGCCTTGGCACCAATCTCGAAGGGCACTGTCACACAACGGGGGCTGGCAAAGAATGGCCCGATGGTCAGATAGAGTGCACAAGTGAAGATGTAGCCGAAGTGGCGGCCAGCTTTCTGGCTGAGATCAAGCAGACCATCGCTTCCCGTGATGCCGAGCGCTGCAACGGTCATCATCGGCATGCCGACGCCTGTGATCAGGAAGCCGAGGAGGGCCGGATAGATGTTGCTGCCGGCTTCCTGTCCCAGATAGGCGGGGAAAATCAGGTTTCCGGCACCAAAGAAGAGGCCGAACAGCATACTGGTAATCGAAAGTGTCTCACCCCAGGTGAGTTTTGTTTTCATTGTCTATTCCTCCTGGATATTCTGTACTGAGTAGTATAAGTTTAACAGGTCAGACTGCATTTGTGAAACAATATATTCCTGTATGCGCAATCTTTTGTCGAATTTGTTTGGAGGTAAGAAAATATACTGTATAAATGATAGGAAATAATTGTATTTACGAGCAAAAGGTAGTATACTGTATACAAGAGAGTTGTACGAAAGGAGCGGGATATCATGTTTGCATGGGTGGAGGTTCTGCGCGAGCGGGACAATGTGCTGGAAATCGCTTATAGCCTGGGAGAGGCAATGAAACTCGATGGACGGATCACCTACAATAAGGTAGCGGGGTCGGCGAATCTTGAGCAGATTGCCGAAGGAGCCAGTCCGCAGGCTACGCGTGACTTCATGGAGGCGCTCAAGGAGCGCATGCAGACGAAGCCGTGGGGATCAGGCCAGATCATCCGTGTCGCTTATAGCCGCAGCACGGAAAATGAGCTGGTCGGCAATTGGCAGATGGAAAAGCAGGCCGCATTTGTACGGTTCGGCTGAGTGTTCGGAAAACAGAAGCCACACAAGGATTATTCCTTGTGTGGTTTTTTTAGCGCAGTCCCTTGCGGGTTTCAGCTTTGGCGATGAGGGCGCGGCCTTCGTCGAAGGCATCTGGCAGGTAGCCGTCTTCCCATTCGCGGCCCTGCTTTTCGATTTTCTTGATGGCTTTCCAGTCGGTGACGGGCCGGCCATTCTCATCGGTCAGGGGTTCATGGAAGATGTGCGGGTGGCGGCGTACCATCTTGTCGGCAGAGGCTTTGGCCACGTCTTGTAATGTGAAGAGACCTTCTTTTTCGGCCAGGCAGGCGTGGAAGATGACCTGCAGCAGCAGGTCACCAAGCTCCTCCTTGAGGTTATCGGACTTGCCGGTTTCGCGCAGGATATTGATGCCGGCCAGCACCTCGCAGGCTTCTTCGATGCAGCCGGCCTTGATGCTCTCGTGTGTCTGCACCTTGTCCCAAGGGCAGCCATCGTCGGCTTGCAGTTGTTTGACAATCTGTTCTAAGCGTTTGATTTCATCTTGGTACATAAAATGACCTTTCTGTTCAGGGAATGGATACTTTTGGCTATATTATATCGCATTTGCCAGGCGGGCAAAACAAAAGCAGAAATTTTCGCTGACATTTTCTGGGGGACGTGTTATAATTGTTCACAAGAAACACGCAATGGAGCGCTGATGGCTCATTGCGTGTTTTTATTTTATGTACGTGAAGGGAGTTTTTATTATGCGCAGCTTTCCATTATTTGCTGAACTTGAGGCCAAACGCGATGAGATCAATAGCCGGTTCCATCGGGAGACGAAGCCGCTCCTCATTGAGCGCTTTCAGGAGTTCGGCTTCGTGCCGGTAAAGCCGAACAATGCCGAGTACATGGTGCTCACGGAGAAGAGCACGGGCAATCATTATCTGCTGACCATCAGCCGGTATGAACTACGCATCGAGTTTGAGCATGTTGCCCGCCATGAGATTGTCAAGATCTGCGAAATCAGCAACTTCAGTCTCAGTGCGCATACGATCATGAATATCGCTATCCGGGCTATTGACTGCTGGCTGCAGTACGGTGTCGTGCTCGACTATGTCAAGGCGCAGCATCTCGGGGCGGCTGAGTGATATGGTGACGATACGCGATGCCAGACTGGCCGATGATGGGCGGCTGCTGGAAATCTATGCGCCATATGTGCGAGAAACAGCCATCTCCTTTGAGACGGAGGTGCCTGAGCTCATGGAGTTCAGGCAGCGCATGGAGCATGTCCGCCGCCGCTATCCGTATCTAGTGGCAGAGGAAAATGGACGGGTTCTCGGCTATGCATACGCCGCAGCTTTCCATGTGCGCGCGGCCTATGATTGGGCGGTGGAGACTACCATTTATGTCGACAAGGAGTGCCGCCGTGGCGGCATAGGGCGCAGGCTCTATGAGGCCTTGGAGGCAGCTCTGGGGACGATGGGCGTCCTCAATCTCAATGCTTGCATTGCTGCGCCGGTTGATGGGGCTGAGGATGAGTATTTGACAAATGACAGTGAGGGATTCCATGCTCGTATGGGGTATACGTTAGTGGGCAGGTTCCACAAATGTGGTTATAAGTTTGGCCGTTGGTATGATATGATCTGGATGGAAAAGATGCTTGGGGAACATGTAGAAAAGCCAAGGCCCGTGCAGGCGTACGCGGATGTGAATTTTCGTTGAATCTCTTTAAATTGCAGTTTGACTGTCCGTGCGTGGTTAAAATAAACTCGTTACAGCTCAGCTTGGGTGGGGGCGGGTGCACTTTTTCTCCGCTCCCGCTAAATGACCCGCGCGGTTGCTTTAGTACGTATCCAGATACATGTGCCGGGCAGGCTGGCGGCACGCCAATACATCGAATCGTTCTAGGAAGTACGTACTGCGGGCCATCCCTCACTGCGTTCGGGCAAATCGCTCCCGCTGCGAAGAAAGTGTACCCGCCCCCGCCCTCTGCTACGTTTAGATAAGCCTGCTTTGTTCCGGCAATAGGTTACGAATTACATCGATGTGCTTGTTACGAGAGAAACGGTTCGTACAAACCTGCTCATGCGGATGATAGGGGCGAACGGGGTAGTGCTTCTTTCTATCTGGAGCGACTGTCCTAGGCACAGAATGATACGCACTAACGTATTAGCAGGTTGAAGATTCATTCGGGCTATTGCTGAAACGAAGCCGCCGGGCAGGGGAGTACCATAAGCGTAACATTGATGGTTTGCGTGAAGAAAATATTTTTTGCCTACACATTCCGTTGAAAAATTCACACCGTTCAAGCGAAGCGCGTTTGGGAACTTTTTCAATGCTTAGTTAAAGGCAAAAAATATTTTTAGCAAAGCATCTAAGTGAAGCGTTGGTACTTCCCTGCCCGGCGGCGCGGCTTTTCTCGAATAAAAACACGGTAATTTACAAACTGCAATTTGTTATGTAAAATGCCGCTGACGTTTATGGTTGCGTCAGCGGCATTTTGTGGGTGATTCTTAACGTAAGAATGTATATATTTGGGATATGTGTTAGCGGTTAAAACCGAAGGCTTCTTTGCCCGGATAGACGGCGCTATGACCAAGCTGTTCTTCGATGCGCAGCAGCTGATTGTACTTGGCCACGCGCTCGGAACGGGACGGAGCACCAGTCTTGATTTGAGCCGTGTTGAGTGCCACGGCCAGATCAGCAATCGTCGTGTCCTCGGTTTCGCCTGAGCGATGGGAGACGATTGCCGTATAGCCGGCTTTATGTGCCATCTTGATGGCTTCGAGGGTCTCGGAGAGCGACCCGATCTGGTTGAGCTTGATCAGGATGGAGTTGCCGCAGCCGAGCTCGATGCCCTTCTTGAGGCGTTTCGTGTTCGTGACGAAGAGATCGTCGCCCACGAGCTGGACTTTGTGGCCGAGCTTCTCCGTCATCTTCTGCCAGCCGTCCCAATCTTCCTCATCAAGGCCGTCCTCGATGGAGTAGATGGGATATTTGTCCACAAGGGATTCCCAGTGGGCGATGAGCTCGTCGGAGGTGTACTCGCGGCCGGATTTTGGCTGCTTGTAGAAGCCTTTGCCTTTCTCGCTCTTCCACTCGGAGGCAGCGGCATCCATGGCAAGCACGAAGTCGCGGCCCGGCTCATAGCCGGCGTCTTTGATGGCCTGCAGGATATGCTCGATGGCGTCCTCGTCAGATTTGAGGTTCGGGGCGAAGCCGCCTTCGTCACCGACAGCAGTCGTTTCGCCCTCTTTCTTGAGCAGGGACTGCAGGGCGTGGAAGACTTCGGTCGACCAGCGCAAGGCCTCACGGAAGCTCGGGGCACCGGCTGGCATGATCATGAATTCCTGGGTGTCAACGGAGTTGGACGCATGGGCACCGCCGTTCAAGATGTTCATCATCGGCACCGGCAGCTGGTTGCCGTTGATGCCGCCGAAGTAACGGTAGAGCGGGATATCCTGTGCCTTCGCGGCGGCTTTGGCCGCAGCCAGCGAGACCGCCAGGATGGCATTGGCACCGAGCTTGGATTTGTCTTCGGTGCCGTCGAGCTTAAACATGATGGCGTCGAGAGCATAGCCGTCCGAAGCATCTGCGCCGGCCAGAGCCGGGGCGATTATCTCGTTGATGTTGGCGACAGCCTTGCTTACGCCTTTGCCACCGAATTTTGACTTGTCACCGTCACGCAGCTCGAGGGCCTCGAACTCGCCCGTCGAAGCGCCGCTCGGAGCGGCTGCACGGCCAAGCGTGCCGTCAGCGAGCACGACCTCTGCCTCAACGGTCGGATTGCCACGCGAATCGATGATCTCTCGGCCGATGACCTGCATGATCTGCAAATATTCCTTCATGATGGATACCTCCTGTTTATACAAATAGGTAAATGAGAAATGCTATCAACATATGTTATTTTAGTATATTTGAGAAGATTTATCAACTAAAACTTGCCAACAGCATTTTCGCAAGGAGGGTGTGTCTTGAGAAATGTTTCCTTTGCTATATCCATTATAGGAAAAAGTAAGGAATAACTCTGTAACTAGCTTACATCGGAACCTTTGGAAGGCGGAT
Organism: Pseudoselenomonas caprae; assembly: GCF_008271345.1. NCBI lineage: Bacteria > Bacillati > Bacillota > Negativicutes > Selenomonadales > Selenomonadaceae > Pseudoselenomonas > Pseudoselenomonas caprae. The sequence goes on along the minus strand of NZ_VTOZ01000014.1, from coordinate 68,573 downwards.
ATTTTTGGCCAGCAGCAGCGTCAGCAAGCTGCTGGCCAAGGCTGCGGCGGGAACCATGAGCCAGATGCCGATGAGGCCCCAGAGGGTGGAGAATAGGAGGAGGAAGGCAAGGGGGAAGAGCAGAGTTCCGCAGAGCGAGACGAGAAGCGACAGTATGGGGCGATCGAGTGCGGTGAAGTATGAGGAATAGCACATATCAATCCAGCCGGGCAGATAGGAGAAGGCAAAAATCGTGATGGCCGTCAGGCTGACTGCGGCTAGCTCGGTATCCTCAGGGCGGATAAAGAGACTGACAGCATAGGGGCCGGCGAGCAGCATGAGCAGGAACGAGGCTGCGGCAATTGCCATCATCGCGAGGCGTATGATGTGGAAGATGAGCTTCATGCGTATGATCCGGCCGGCGCCATAGCAGTAGCTGATGGCGGGCTGCAGGGCCTCGCAGATGCCGAAATTCAGCATGCCAAGCATGCTGTCGATATACATGACAATGGAAAAGGCTGCAACAGCGGTTGTTCCGCCGTATTTGAGCAGGAAGATGTTGAGGATAAGGTTCATGACCGAGGCAGCGATATTGCTGAAGAATTCGCTGGAACCGTTCAGTATGAGCCGGATGAACTTCTGCAGCGGGATGTTCTCCCGTGTATAATAGAGGTCAAGCCGTCGCCCGCGGAAACAGGCCAGGGTGTACAGGGAGCCGAGAGCCAGGGCAAGGCAGCTGCCGATGGCCGCACCTGCGATGCCCTGCCCGAGCACGACTATCAGGACAAAATCCAAAACGACATTCAAAAGCTGGGTGGCGATATTGACAATCATGCTGGTGTGCTGCTGGCCGCAATCGCGTAGGAAGTTATCGGTTGCAAAATAGATGGGAATCAGCGGGGCAAAGAGCGCATAGATCTGCAGATAGGTAACGCTGAGTGCGATGACATGGGCGCTGGCTCCTGGTGCCAGCAGCATGACGAAGGGGCGGGCGAAGAAATAGCCCAAAAGGCCTGTAAGGCAGGAAAGGGCTAGGATGAATTTCACAGCGAAGGAGAAGATGCGGGCCGCCGTCGCATGGTCTTTTTGGCCGAGATGGATGGCGATATGGACAGAGGCTCCGGTGGCAATCATATTGGCGATGGCTTCGACCATCAGGATGACCGGCATGGTGATGCTGATGGCTGCTAGTGCATCCTCACCGATGAAACGTCCGACGAACATGCCGTCGACTACGGCATAGAGCGCACCGGCAACCGAGGTGACGGCGGCAGGTATGGCACAGCGGAAGAATAATTTCCGCGGCGGTAGTCTGATAAAGAGTTCCGCGTTCATTTTTCGTGTTCCTTTCGTTGACAATTTTTCTATGGCGTAGTATATTCTATTTACTGACCTGAGTCAATAAGGAGATTTTTATGGCGAGAGTACGCAAGGATCCGGCGGAGCGCCGGCAGGAATTCATTACCGTTGCCAAGGAGCTGTTCTTGGCAAAAGGCTATGAACAGACGATGGTGCAGGATATCTGCAAGGCTGCTGGGGTAGCCAAGGGGACCTTTTTCTATTATTTCCCGACCAAGGAGGATATTTTGCAGGCCATTTTTGAAGAGTGGACGCAAAAGTTCGTTGCTGATTATGAGCGCAAGGCTGGAGGGCTGGCAGCGGTAGAGAAATTACGGTTGTTCCTTGGGCTTATGGGGCGTGAATACGATGTTGAGGCACTGGTGGACGAGCTTTGGGATGAGCATAAGAAGGAGCTGGTCTTGCAGATCTGGCAGCGTGTCCTGGAGCAGGGCTTCAACCCGCTTCTGCGGGCGATAATCGCGCAGGGCAATCGCGAGGGAAGCATGCAGGTAGAGCATGTTACAGAAAGCATGGATTTCTTCTGGCGGCTCACCGATGGGATGTGGCCGGAGGAGGCGCGGGATATCGATGAGACACAGATGGAAATACGGGAGGCTATGGCGACGCGGCTGATGGAGCAGCTGCTGGGGATGCAGAAAGGGAGCCTGGCGGCTCCGTGGGCAATATAAACAATTGCAGTTTGTCTGGCAGTTTGTCAGGACGTACGGAAAGGAATCCCGATAATGCGCAGCTCGGGGCTTTCGGGGTAGTACTTTTTCTGTTTCCGCTAAATGGACCGCATGCCTAGTTCTGCGGACTTAGTTACCTGCTCCCGTCACCAGGTCGCGGCGTACACATCGGAGTCTAGCTTATGCGCTTACGGCCCAGTCCTGCTGCGCAGGACAGTCGCTCCAGACAGAAAGAAGCACTACCCCGTTCGCCCCTTTGGTAATGGAAATCTGAGATGGTACGAACCGTTTCTCCCGCAGCAAGCACATCGATGTAATTCGTTGCCTATCGCCGGAAAGGAACAGGCTTGTTCCAACATATCGGAGGGCGAGGGTGGGTACACTTTCTTCGTAGACGGAGCGACTGCCCGAACGCAGTGAGGGATGGCCCGCGGTAGATAAGCACTAGAACGTCTAGATGTATTGGCGCGCCGCCGGCTTGCCCGGCGCATGTCACTAAGTACGTACAAGGGTATCTGCGCGGGTCATTTAGCGGAGCGGAGAAAAAGAGCACCCACCCTCACCCAAGCTGAGCTGCTCCAAGCCTATTTTCAGCTCGCACGAACATACAAACTGCAAGTTTTGCTTATTCTTTATATCAGTGGAATTTTTTGTTTATTACTGACCCGAGTCAATAAAGGGAGTTCAGAATGAAAAGACATAAGACGCGAATGATGATGCTGGGGATTTTTGCTGTAGTATTGGCCATTATGGGGTGGCGGATGGCTGGAGCAGAGGATGATGGCGCGGCTGGCGGCCAGCAGCCTCTGGCGGTGTCGGCGGACACGGTGGCGCTGACCATGAAGCCGGCGACGATGCCGTTGTCGGGGACGGTGGAGGGCTTGACGTCGTCCATCATAAGCAGCCGGTTTTCCGGGCAGGTCACGCAGGTGCTGGTGGAAGATGGGCGGGCTGTGCGTGCGGGGCAGGCGCTTTTTGTACTCGATATGGTCGAGCTGCGCAATGCACTGCGTGTCGCGCAGAATAGCGTCAATCAGATGGCGGCCAAGTATGCCAATGACCGTGAGGATTATAAGCGCTGCAAAGTGCTTTATGAAAAAGGGGCGTATTCGCGGCAGCAGCTCGACAGTGCACGCACGAAGATGCTGGCAAGCCAGGCGGATTACGATTCGGCCCAGGCCAATTGCAGTAGTGCGGAAAAGCAGGTTGCTGAGGCGACTGTTGTAAGTCCGGTGAATGGTGTCATTGCCAATAAGAACCTGACGAATGGGCAGAACGTTGTGGCCGGGAATCAGGTCATGACTGTGGAGCAGATTGATGCAGTGCATGTTGTCATCCAGGTTGAGCAGCGTGATATGGCGCATCTCAAGATGGGGGACACCGTGGCTGTCACAGTCGATACATATCCGGATAAGACGTTCAGCGGTGTGGTCGATGTGATAAGCCCCGTGGCGGGCAAGGAGAACCGTATGTTCCAGGTCAAGATCCGCGTGGACAATCCGGATCTGCTGCTGAAGCCGGGCATGTTTGTACAGGTGCAGCTGGATCTCGGCGAACCGCAGCCGGTACTTACTGTGCCGCAGAAGGCTGTGCTGGGAGAAAAGGGTGTGCAGTATGTCTTCACTGTCGAGGATGGCAAGGCGAAGAAAGTTCGCGTCAAGGCTGGTGATATCCTCGGTGACCGTATCGAGATCACCGATGGGGCTGCAGAAGGCATGATCATCCTGACCGATAACCTCGACAAATTGAAAGATGGCAATATCGTACAGATAGGAGCGGAGGAATGAGTTTACCGGAAATCAGTATCAAACGGCCGGTTTTCGCGACGGTCGTCCTAGCTGCGATGATCCTGATGGGAATCATCAACTATGGCAAGATGAATGTCGATGAGATGCCAGATACGAGCCTGCCATATGTGTCGGTAAGCATCACCTATGAAGGGGCGCAGCCCGATCAGGTGGATGCCCAGGTCACGCAGAAGGTCGAGGAGGCCGTAGGTGAAGCGCGCGGGGTCAAGCATATCGAGTCGACTTCGCGCGAGGGCGAGGCGGAAATCAATGTGGAGTTCAACTTCGGCGTCAATCCGGCGGAGGCAGCGCAGGAGGTGCGTGACAAGATCAGTGCTATCCGCGGAGAACTTCCCGATACGGTCAAGGAGCCGGTCATTTCGCGCTTTGATATGAATGCGCAGCCCGTCGTATCGCTGGCTATTACCTCGGATACGGCGAGCTTGCGGGAAATCAGTATTTTTGTCGATGATGTGCTGAAGCCGCGTTTGCAGAAAATCAGCGGCGTCGGGCAGGTAACGATAAGCGGGCGGCAGGAACGGGAAATCCAGCTGCTGCTCGACCAAGAAAAGCTCAATACCTTCGGGTTGGCACCGGCTGAGGTGGCCTCCCAGTTGCGGCTTGTCAATCAGGATGTGCCAGCTGGCAAACTGAAAACGGATTCTCAGCAGCTTTCCGTGCGCACGGCGGGCAATTTCACAGCAGTGCAGCAGTTTGATACGGCCATTGTGGCCACGCGCGATAATACGCCCATCTATTTCTGGCAGGTCGGCGAGGTAAGGGATACGATAAAGGATATCACCTCGACTGCGCGCTATGATGGCCATCCGGCAATCGGCATCGCCATCGGCAAGCAGTCGGGCGGCAATGCCGTCAAGGTGGCGACCGCCGTCAAGCAGGAGCTTGAACAGCTGAAGGGCGAGCTGCCGGCTGGCATGGAGCTGCAGCTGGTGCGCGATGATGCGGCGCGGGTCTCGGAGTCGATTGCCGAGGTCTGGTTTGACCTCATCATCGGCAGCATCTTTGCCGTGGCCATCGTATTTTGGTTCCTCGGCGACTGGCGCAGTACGGTAATCAGTGCCTTGGCGATACCAGCCTCGATCGCTTCGACGTTCCTGTTCATGAAGCTGGCGGGCTTTTCCATCAACAGTATGTCGCTGCTGGGCTTATCGCTATCGGTAGGCCTGCTCATTGATGATGCCATTGTCGTCATCGAGAATATCATCCGTCACCGCCAGATGGGCAAGGATGCCAAGCAGGCGGCTGTCGATGGCACGAAGGAGATTGCGCTGGCAGTCATGGCGACGACGTTCACGGTGGCGGCAGTGTTCCTGCCTGTGGGCTTCATGTCGGGGGTCGATGGCCAGATGTTCAAGGAGTTCGGCCTGTCGATAGCCTTTGCGGTCCTCGTGTCGTTGTTTGTTTCGTTCACACTGACGCCGATGATGGCGGCTCTTTACCTGCCTGTGGGTGAGCCCGCGATGCCCAGATTCCTGCAACGTCCCTGGGCGTACTGGCAGGCGGGGCTGGCGCGTGTGACGGACTGGTATGGCAAGACCCTGGCGTATCTCTTGCAGGACTTCCGTGGCCGCGTATTGGGAACAGCATCGGGATTGTTTCTACTGAGTCTTTGCCTGTTTCCTTTATTGGGGTCGACTTTTATGCCGACGACGGATCAGGCGCAGTTCACGGCCAAGGTACAGGCCGCCTCGGATGCGACAGCTGAGGCCATGGACAAGCAGTCTGCGAAACTCACGCAGGTCTTGCAGCAGATTCCTGAGGTCCGTCATGTCTATGCAACGACCGCAAATCGCGAGCATAATCTCTTTGTGCAGCTCGTGCCGAAGAAGGAGCGTGACCGCTCGCAGAAGGAGATCATTGCGGAGGTACGCCAGCGGTTCAATGGGATTCCCGGCGTGCGGGCAGATTTTGTGGAAAGCGACGACAAGCCCCTGGCTATCTCGGTGACGGGCCCTTCGCAGGCGGAGCTTGTGCCGCTGGCTGATGCGGTACAGCAGGAGCTGGAGAAGGTGCAGGGGGTGCAGGATATTGCGTCGACGTATCATGCGGGGCTGCCGAACCTCAATCTGGCGCTGCGCGACGACCGCGCCAGTGATCTGGGTATTTCTTCCTCGTCCATCGGCACGACGCTGCAGACGCTGCTTTCAGGCACTACGGTGGGCAAGTTCGGCGACAAGGATGAACGTGTCGATATCCGGCTGCGCCTGTCTGCTGACGGCCGCAGCCGGACAGAGATGCTGCGGCAGGTCTATGTGCCCAGCGATCGCCAGGTGGCTGGCCGGGCGATGCTCGTGCCGCTCTCGCAGGTTGCCAGCTGGCAGTATACGACCAGTGCCAGCGATGTCCGCCGCTATGACCGGCAGAAGGAGATCCGGCTGACGGCCAATGTCGACGGGACTTCGATGGGCGAGGCCAATGAGGCGTTCTTCGCACAGCTGGAGAACATGGAAATACCGGCTGGCTACAAGGTCGGTCAGGCTGGGGCCAGCAATGATATGGATGATTCGTTTGCCAATATGACCATGGCACTTGGCCTGGCTGTCGCCTTCATCTTCATGATACTGGCTGCGCAGTTCGAGAGCTACAGTGAGCCCTTTGCCATCATGTTCTCCCTGCCGCTGGCATTGATCGGTGCCTTGGCAGGCCTGTTCCTTGCGGGCAGCGAGATAAGTCTCGTATCGCTTATCGGCATCATGATGCTGATGGGGCTCGTCACAAAAAACGCTATCCTGCTTATCGATTTCGCTAAGCAGCGCATGCGGCAGGGTCAGGACTGCCAGGCGGCATTGGTCGAGGCCGGCTGCATCCGCTTGCGGCCGATCCTTATGACGAGCCTGGCCATTGTCTTCGGCATGCTGCCGATAGCATTGGGCCTTGGCCCAGGAGCTGAGGCCCGCGCCCCGATGGCCCACGCCATCATCGGCGGCGTCATCACCTCGACACTATTGACACTTGTTGTCGTGCCGACGGTCTACGAGCTGATCCATGGGCGGCGCAGCGCGTGACTGGCTGGATAAAAAACAAGCCTCGTTGCATCTTGTGTGATGCAACGAGGCTTGTTTTTATTTGATCTTACCTTCCTGGAACTGTTTCAGGATATCTTTCTTGGCAATCTTGCCGGTCGTGGTGCGCGGCAATTTATCGAGCTGGTGGAATTCGCGCGGGATCTTGTAGAGCGCGAGGTTGGCCTGCAGGAACTTCTTGAGGGCGCGTACGTTGACATCAGCGCCTTCGTGCACGCTATAGAAGCAGGCACCTGCCTGTCCACGCAGCTTGTCCTCGATGCCGACGACAGCGGCTTCGTAGACGCCCGGGAACTGGTAGATGAGCTCCTCGACCTCGCGCGGGTAGATATTTTCGCCCATGCTGATAATCATGTCCTTGATACGGTCGACGATGTAGATATAGCCTTCGTCGTCGACGCGGGCAACGTCGCCTGTGTGGAACCAGCCGCCGCGCATAGCGTCATGGGTGACATCTGGCAGATTCCAGTAGCCGAGCATGACATTATCGCCCTTGACGACGAGCTCGCCCGGTTCGCCCGGCGCGACTTCGTTGCCGGCATCGTCGATGAGCTTCCATTTGAGGCCGGGGACAATCGGACCGCAGGAACCGACTTTGGCCTTTTGGGGCGGGTTCATCGTGACAACAGGCGACGTCTCGGAGAGGCCGTAGCCCTCGCAGATATCGACGCCAAACTTGCCGATGAAGTCCTGCTGGATCTTGAGTGGCAGGGTCGTGCCGCCACTGACGACGAGACGGACAGTCTTCATGTCTTCTTCGCTGGCGAGTTTTGTCAGCAGGCTGCAGATCGACGGTACGATATAGAGGTCCGTGATCTTTTCGTCGCGGATCGTGGCAATGGTCTCCTTCGGCGTGAAGGAGTCAAGGATGGCAACCGTCGCGCCGACGCTGAAAGGATAGAAGACCGAGCAGGTCAGGCCGAAGACATGGTACATCGGCAGCACGCAGAGAACGTTGTGCTCGGCTTTGCAGCCCATGAACGACATCTGCTGGGTGTTGGCCACGATGTTGCGATGGGAGAGGACGGCACCTTTCGGATTGCCTGTCGTGCCCGAGGTGTAGATGATCTCGCACGGGTTGTCCTCGCTGAAGTAGTCCGAGAGCTTCGGCGCCTCGGCGATGCCTGTTTTTGGCTTGCCGATGTTGCGGATATCGATCTGAGCGACCTTGAGGTCACAGCGCAGCTGAGCCATGGCGTCAGCGAGATTCAGCGGCTGGTACGTCAGGATCGTTTCGATGCCGGCATCCTTGACGATGTAAGCGATCTCGCGGCTGCTGAGCTGGAAGTTGATGGGGACAGCAATGGCACCTAAGGATGCCGTGCCCATGAAGGCGAAGACGAACTCAGCGCTATTGCGCGAGAAGATGCCGACGCGGTCGCCTTGGCGGACACCGGCAGCGTAGAGGCGGTTGCGGCAAGCGTCTACTGCATCCTGGAAGTCTTTATAGGTAAAACGGCGCTGGTGGTCAATAATGGCCATAGCGTCAGGTGCGCCCTGACGGATGAGGTCATGAATAAACATTTCATCACTCTTTCTTATTTATAAACTAAGTGAATGTCGGATAGTATCGATTGGATGATGATAATTTTATACCAGGTACTAACCTTTGTCAAAGCGAAAATTGCTGGGAAATCATTCTTTGACAGGTTCGGCTGGCGGATATTTCTTCAGATGGCGGATCTTGCGCTGCTGAATGCCGACGGTGCTGTGCTGGTAGCTATAGCCGAAGTAGACAAGGCAGCCGAAGGCGCACCAGACGAGGAAGCGGATCCAGGTGTCAAGGGGCAGATGGGCCATGAGATAGCCGCAGGCGAGAACTGCGAGCGGAGCGACAAGCCAGACCAGTGGGCAGCGGAAGGCGCGCGGCACGTCGGGCTTGGTCATGCGCAGCACCATGACGCCGATGGCAGCGACGAGGAAAGCTGAGAGGGTGCCGATGTTGGCCATTTCGGCAATCAGGCCGATCGGGGCAAAGCCTGCAATCAGCGAGACGAAGATAGCGCCGAGCACCGTGACGATATACGGGGTATGATAGCGCTTGTGTATCTTGCAGACGCGGGCAGGGACCATGCCGTCGCGGCTCATGGCGAAGAAGATGCGGGCCTGGCCGTAAAGCAGCACGAGCAGCACGGTGGTGATGCCGGCGATAGCGCCGACACCGACGACGGCCGAGCCAAGGTTGTAGCCGATATAGCGCAGGGCGAAGGCTACCGGCTCAGGGTTGTTGAGCTCGGTATAGGGCACGACGCCTGTGAGCACGCCAGCGACGATGACGTAGAGTGCCGTGCAGACGACGAGGGAGCCGATGATGCCGATCGGCAGGTCCCGGGCCGGGTTCTTGCATTCCTCCGCCGAAGTCGCGACGGCGTCAAAGCCGATGTAGGCGAAAAAGACAATGGCCGCGCCGGCGGCGATGCCCGAGGCACCGAACGGCATGAAGGGCTGCCAGTTTGCCGTGTCGACATGGGGCCCGGCCAGCAGCAGGAAGATGAAGACGGCTGCCAGCTTGATGAAGACGAGGATGCGGTTGAGCTTCGTGCTTTCCTGGGTGCCGCGGATCAAGAAGAAGGTAAGCAGCAGCGTAATCAGGATGGCGGGGACGTTGATGACGCCGCCGTCAGCCGGTACATGGGTCAGCGCATGGCTGACTTCGATGCCGGCGCTCTGCAGGAGACCGGTGACATAGCCTGACCAGCCCGAGGCGACGGCACTGGCCGTGACGGTGTACTCGAGGATGAGATTCCAGCCGACAATGAAGGCGATGAATTCGCCCAAGGAGGCGTAGGTATAGGTATACGCGCTGCCCGAGGCCGGTACGATCGAAGAGAATTCGGCATAGGCAAGCCCAGCCAGTGCGCAGGCCAGGCCTGAGAGGATGAATGAGATAGTGACAGCTGGGCCGGCGTATTTGGCAGCAGCGACGCCTGTCAGGACGAAGATGCCGGTGCCGATGACGCAGCCGATGCCTAAGAGGATGAGGTCGACGGCGCCGAGTGTCTTGGCCATGCCGGAGTTTTCGGCAGCGGCACGCATCTGCTCAATGCTCTTGGTGCGGAATAAATTCATAGAGTGTGTCAGTCCTTCCTAAATATATGGGCGAGATTCAGCCTTTCAGCAACGCGCGGAATTTCTGCGGGTCGCTGTTGATGACGAGTTCTTCGGGGAAGCCGTATCTGGCAATCATTTCCTGCGCGTATTCGTGATTGCCGACGTCGAGGTCGATATGTGCATCGCTGCCCATGATGACCATGGTGCCGTGCTTTTTGCAGGCGGCGAGCAGCTCGCCTGCGAGCTCACGGGAACCCTTGCGGCTGCCGCCGGGGGTATAGGAGCTGTTGTTGACCTCGAGCAGCACGTTATGCTCGCGTGCTGCCTTGGCCAGCGCGTCGAAGTCGACCGGATACAGCGGATTATCGGGATGGCCGATGATCCGCACCTTGGGCTGGCGCATGGCGCCGAGCAGTGCATCCGTGTTCTGCTCGCGCGTACCCGGCCGGATGCAGGGATCATGCAGGCTCGCGATTGCATAGTCGAGACGCGAGAGCAGGTGCTGCTTGAGGTCTATGGAGCCAGAAAAATCCATGATGTTGAGCTCGGCACCCATGACGACATCGATGCCATAGGCCTCGGGGCGGATGACCTTGAAGTTGCAGAAATAGAACTCATGGAATCCGCCGGGCATGGCCGGTGCATGGTCGGAAATGCCGATAAGCTGCAGGCCTTTTTCTTTAGCGGCAGTAATCATCTCGCGCAGGGTGCTGTAGGCATGGACACTCGCAATGGTATGTGTATGTACGTCCAGTAAATCCATCATTACAGAAAAGCCTCCTGATAAAAACAAAATCACTGGTTACTATTATATAGCAGACTGCTAATCAGGAAAAGTGCGTTTTCTGCAACTTTTTTGTGAAAAAGTGTTGACATTCAGCAAAGGTGCCTGTATAATAAATTTTGTCGTTATGACATGGGGTTATAGCTCAGTTGGTTAGAGTGTCTCGTTGACATCGAGGAGGTCACAGGTTCGAATCCTGTTAACCCCACCATTAAGAAAGTTGAGGATTCGTCTGACGACGGGTCCTTTTTGTTTATCTGCTCGCTTAGCTCAGTTGGCTAGAGCATCTCCGTCACATGGAGGGGGTCGGGGGTTCGAATCCCTCAGCGAGCACCATATTGAATATTTTAGAGAATCAGGGGAAACCTTGGTTCTCTTTTTGAATTCTGAAAAACTGGTTAGGTCTGGAGGCAACAAAGTTTAGCGTTGGTTTGGTTTTTCCTGTAAGGCGGTGATGGTTTGATGGCTAGTATCTTGCTTGTGCACAAGTGTGTTTGAACAATAGTTTTCGTTGACAGTGACAGGCAAGATTTGCTATTATAGTCAAGGGAAATAAGGAAATCTCCAGACTCAAAATGAGGCCTGCACCCCAAGGTGAGAGGTCAATTTGAGTTTTTTCGTCGTGTTTTCACTTCCGCGGTGCAGTGACGCCGCCAGGAAAATGAGGAGGAAATCACTAATGATCGAACGTTACACCAACCCGGAGATGGGCCATCTTTGGTCCATCGAGAACGAATGGCAGCAGATCCTGAATGTGGAGATGGCTGCCTGCGACGCAATGGCCGAGATCGGCGAGATTCCGGCTGAGGCTGCGAAGAACATTCGCGCCAAGGCTAAATTTGATGTCAAGCGTATCAAGGAAATCGAGTCCGTTACGCATCATGATATCATCGCCTTCCTGACCAACGTCGCCGAAAATGTTGGTGATGATTCCAAGTACGTCCATAAAGGCCTGACTTCGAGCGATGTCAAGGATACAGCATACTGCATGATGATGCGCGATGCTGCTGACATCATCATCGATGATCTCAAGAAATTCCTTGAGGTGCTGCGCCGCCGTGCGGTAGAGTTCAAGCACACGCCGTGCATTGGCCGCACCCATGGTATCCATGCGGAGCCGATGACGTTCGGTCTGAAACTTTTGCTCTGGAGCGCTGAGATCGAGCGTGATATCGAGCGCGTCGAGCATGCGAAGAAAATAGTTTCGGTCTGCAAGCTCTCGGGTGCTGTCGGTACCTACTCCAATATCGATCCGCGCATCGAGGAAATGGTCGGCAAGACCCTTGGCCTTCAGCCGGTTCGCTTGGCTACCCAGGTCATCCAGCGCGACCGTCATGCCGAGTTCGTCACGACGATGGCTATCGTATCGAGCACCCTCGAGAAAATCGCGACCGAGGTCCGCAACTTGCAGCGCACGGATATCCGTGAGGCCGAGGAGTACTTCTCCCCGGGCCAGAAGGGGTCCTCGGCTATGCCGCACAAGCGCAACCCCATCAACTGCGAGCGCATCTCGGGCATGGCCCGCCTGAACCGTGGCAATGCCGTAGCAGCTATGGAAGACATCACGCTCTGGCATGAGCGCGACATCTCTCATTCCTCCGTTGAGCGCGTCATCCTGCCGGATACGACGATCAACCTCGACTACTGCACGAAGAAGCTCACGAATATCATTGATAAGCTGCTCGTCTATCCGGAGAAGATGATGCACGACATGAACCGCACGGGCGGTCTCATGTACAGCTCCCGTCTGCTGCTGGCTGTCGTCAGCAAAGGCGTATTGCGTGAGGATGCCTACAAGTGGGTACAGCGCAATGCCATGAAACGTTGGATGGAAGGCAAAGACTTTAAGGAGAGCGTCGAAAACGATCCGGATATCACGAAGTATCTGACGAAGGAAGAAATCGATGACTGCTTCGATTACAAGTTCTTCATCCGCCGCGTCGACATGATTTTCGAGCGTTTCGGTCTGTAATTCAATATGTTATGATGAGCCGTGGGCTCAAATCCTTTGAGCCCTTACGGCGTTATTATACCCGTAGGGGCTTTTTGCAGGCTTTGCGGGATGGATTCGCTGCCATAGTTGGTCTGCCAGCTGGTGGACAGCGGTTATTAAGGAGAGAAATCTTATGTCAACAGTAGTAGTTACCGGTACCCAGTGGGGCGACGAAGGCAAGGGCAAGATCGTAGACTATCTGGCCCAGCAGGCTGAGACGGTCGTCCGTTTCCAGGGCGGCAGCAATGCCGGCCATACGGTCGTCGTCGATGGTGAGGCCTATAAGCTCCGCCTGATGCCGTCGGGCATCCTGTTCAAGGGCACGCATTGTGTCGTCGGCAACGGTGTTGCCTTCAGCCCGAAGGTTATGCTCGAGGAGATGGATGCACTGGCTGCTCGTGGGATCGACCTTTCGGGAATCCGCATCTCGAACCGTGCCCATGTCGTTCTGCCGTATCATTGCCTGATGGATGGCATTGGCGATGAAGCCCGTGGCAAGAACAAGATTGGCACGACCAAGAATGGTATCGGCCCCTGCTACATCGACCGCGATAACCGCATCGGCATCCGCGTCTGCGACCTCATCGACCGCGAAGAGTTCGCTAAACGCCTCAAGGAGAATCTCGAAATCAAGAACCGCGAATTAAAGCTGCTCTATGACCATGAGCCCCTCAACTATGAGGAGATCCTCGAGGAATACAACGGCTATGCTGACCGTCTGCGTCCTTATGTCTGCGACACGATTGCCCTGCTCAATGAGGAAGTCAAAGAGGGCCGCAAGATCCTGTTCGAGGGTGCGCAGGCTACGATGCTTGACATCGACTATGGCACCTATCCGTATGTTACGGCTTCCCATCCGATTTCGGGCGGCGTTGGCGTTGGCTGCGGTGTAGCACCGCGCGCTATCGACAAGGTGGTCGGTATCGTCAAGGCATACTGCACCCGCGTAGGTGAAGGCCCCTTCCCGACGGAGCAGCTCAATGAGATCGGCGACAGAATCCGTGAGGAAGGCCATGAGTATGGCGTTGTCACGGGCCGTCCGCGCCGCACGGGTTGGCTCGATGCCTGCGTGGTTCGCTATGCCGGCCTGCTTTCGGGCATCGACTACATGGCTGTGACGCGTCTCGATATCCTCGACAGCTTCGACGAGATCAAGATGTGCGTCGCTTACAAGTACAAAGGCGAAATCCTCAACGAGATTCCGGCCAGCCTCAAGGTGCTGGCAGAAGTTGAGCCGGTCTATGAGACCTTCCCAGGCTGGAAGACCGACATCAGCAAGGTCCGCAAGTACGAAGACCTGCCGGAAAATGCCCGCAAGTACCTCGAGCGTATGGCTGAGGTAACGGGTATCGGCCTCGGCATCGTTTCCGTTGGCCCGAACCGCGATGAGACTATCGTTATCGCCAAAGATATCTTTTGATTTTGCGTAATAGGAAAGCCCATCTGCTGGATTGTCAGTAGATGGGCTTTTATGCTATAATGTCGGCGGTGCTACCTATTAGGCAGGCGGTAAGTCTTAGCCCCGGAGAGGGGCGATGCGGATGACGAAATATGATTTTTTCGCGTTGATGCTTTTGACGCTTCTCATGATCGTTGCCATAAAGGCATAAGAAAACCGCCCTGCAGTCTCACAAACTAGGGCGGCTTCTTCAAGCTGAAACTATATGCGGGGCTGACCGTCTAACGGTAGCACCTTCTCTACACTCATTATATCGATATTTATGTTTTCAGTCAAGAAAGGACAGAAATATGGCTTATAAGATGTTGGCATTTGACCTTGATGGTACGCTCAATAATGATGATAAGGTGATCACGCCGAAGACGAAAGAGGCAATCATGAGCCTGCAGAAGCAGGGGGTGGTAGTCGCATTGGTATCGGGACGCCAGGCACCGGGGCTCAAACGTGAGGCCGAGGCGCTGGAGCTTGAGAAATATCACGGCCTGCGCATTTCCTACAATGGCGGCCGCATTGAGGATGCTACGACGAAGGAAATCCTTTTTGACAGCAGTATCGATAACAAGCTGGCGGTCAAATTCCTGCGTCACCTGGAGCAGTGGCCGGAGCTTTCGCCTATCGTCGATGATGGGGAGTATATCTACACGACGGATGCCAGCCGCCATAAAGTCATGGACGAAAGCCGCAACAACAACCTCAAGATAAAAATTGTCGACAATATTGCCGATGCTGTGGCCGCTGGCGGCTTCGATCCGGTAAAGATCCTGACGGCTGCCCCAAATGAGATCCTCGTGCCGCATCTGGCAGATATCCGCCGCGGCTTTGAAGATAAGATGTCCTTTGTCCAGTCGGCCCCCTGGTTCTACGAGGGTACCATCAAGGGCGTCAGCAAACTCAGTGCATTGGATCATGCCTGTGACTGCCTGGGCATTGACCAGAGTGAAGTCATGGCCTTCGGGGATGCCCAGAACGATATGAGCATGCTGGAATTTGCCGGCTATGGCGTCGCTATGGGCAACGCCTGCGAGGAGCTCAAGGCGATTGCTGACGAAGTCACCCTTTCCAATAATGAGGATGGCATCGCCGTGACGCTTTCGAAGCATTTTTCTATGTGAGGTGCCTGATGGAGCAGCAGCACAAACGGCGCATCCATTACAGCGGGAAATATCCGCGGCGCTTCGAAGAAAAATACAAGGAATTGAACCCGGAAAAATATGGCGATGAGGTTGCCCATGTCATCGCCAAGGGCAATACCCCAGCGGGGATGCATATTCCCATCATGGTGGATGAGATCTTGGAGGTGCTGGCCATAAAGCCCGGTGAACGTGGCTTTGATGCGACCTTGGGCTATGGTGGTCACACCTCAGCGATGCTGGAAAAACTCGAGGGAAAAGGGCACCTGATCAGCGGGGATATTGACCCGATAGAGTCGAAGAAGACCGAGGCGCGTATCCGGGCCAAGGGTTTTTCCGAGGCTATTTGGGAGCTGCGCAATATGAACTTCTGCCAGATTGACGAGCTGGCGCGTGAGGTGGGGCCTTTCGACTTCATTCTCGCGGATCTTGGCGTATCCTCCATGCAGATTGACAATCCGGAGCGCGGTTTCACTTATAAGAGCGAAGGGCCCCTTGATTTGCGGCTGAATCCCGAGGCAGGCATCACGGCCGCCGAGCGGCTCCGGGACATTGACGAGTATGAACTGGAAGGCCTCTTGCAGGAAAATGCCGACGAGCCCTATGCCGCCGAAATCGCCCGCTATATCGTAAAGACGCGCCGCCGCCGGCCGATAAAGACGACGAAGGACCTGCACGAGGCCATCGGGCAGGCACTATCTAAGGTAAAACTGCCCCGGGAGATGGCAGAGCGGGCTGGTTACAGCACGAAGAAACAGGCTCTGGCACGGGCAGAGCTCATCAAGAAGAGCAGCGCCCGCGTATTCCAGGCCCTGCGCATCGATATCAACCATGAGTACGAAGTGCTCTACGAATTTATGGAAAAACTTCCCGATGCCCTCGCCCCCGGCGGCCGTGCCGCCATCCTTACCTTCCATTCGGGAGAAGACCGCATCGTCAAGAAAGCCTTCAAGGCTTTCCATCAGCAAGGCATCTATGCGGATATTGCCCAAGATGTCATCCGTCCGACTAGGGAAGAATGCTATCGCAATAGCCGCGCCCACTCGACAAAACTGCGCTGGGCAGTCAAGAGTGAGGAGTAGATGGATTCAAAAGTCCACTGATGCAGAAATGTGCCAGTGGACTTTTTGTGATAAATTGCAGTTTGTTTGTTCGTGCGAGCTGAAAATAGGCTTGGAGCAGCTCAGCTTGGGTGAGGGTGGGTGCTCTTTTTCTCCGCTCCGCTAAATGACCCGCGCGGATACCCTTGTACGCACTTATTGGCATGCGCCGGGCAAGCCGGCGGCGCGCCAATACATCTAGACGTTCTAGTGATTATCTACCGCGGGCCATCCCTCACTGCGTTCGGGCAGTCGCTCCGTCTACGAAGAAAGTGTACCCACCCTCGCCCTCCGTTATGTTGGGATAATCCTGCTCTGTTCCGGCGATAGGTCACGAATTACATCGATGTGCTTGTTACGGGAGAAACGATTCGTACAATCTCAGATTTCCGTTACCAAAGGGGCGAACGGGGTAGTGCTCTTTTCTGTCTGGAGCGACTGTCCTGCGCACGGAACGTCCCCCACCAGCGCATCAGCAATTTGAAGAAGTTCAGAGCTATTGCCAAACGTAAAGCCGCCGGACAGGAGAGTACCATAAGCGTAACATTGATGGTTTGCGTAAAGAAAATATTTTTTGCCCTCACATTTCGTTGAAAAATTCACACCGTTCAAGCGAAGCGCGTTTGGGAACTTTTTCAATGCTTAGTTAAAGGCAAAAAATATTTTTAGCAAAGCATCTAAGTGAAGCGTTGGTACTCCCCTGTCCGGCGGCGCGGCTTTATGCGAATAAGAAAAGGGAACTACAAACTGCAATTTGGGCCGGAGTTTTTGTGAGCGGAATATACAGTAAAAAACGCTGGGAAATGACGTGCATTTCCCAGCGTTTTTCAGTGCTGATAAATCCGATAGCTATCGCGGCAGCTTTCTTTGACGTCGTAGAGTGCGCGGTCGGCGCGACGGAATATGCTGTCGAGATTGCGGCGGTCGCCGCTGCCGGCAGGGCTGATAGCGACGCCGATGCTGGCGGTGACGTTGCCTGGCGTGCCGCAGACGATGAGCCCGCGGGTTTGCTCGAGGATGAGCTCGGCAAGCATGCTGGCATAAGCTACGCAGTCGCCGCAGTCCTCCTGCACGATGAGCAGGGTGAATTCGTCGCCGCCGAAGCGGCCGATATGCGTGCGGGGCGGCAGGATGTCGTAAAGCATGCTGGAGAATTCGACGAGGATATCGTCGCCGCGCTGATGGCCGTAGGTATCATTGGCTTCTTTGAAGTGGTCGAGGTCGATAATGAAGAAGGCGGCTGACCAGTTATCCGGGATCTTTTCCAAAATCTGCTGGCACTGGGCAGTCATGGCGGCCTTGTTGAGGCAGCCAGTCAGATGGTCGGTTTCCGCGTTATGCTTGTAGTTATCGCGGTCTTCCTGCAGGATCTCCACCGCGTCAAGGGCCTGCTGGAGCTCGAGTTCACGCGCGCGGAGGACGCGGTTCTTTTCCTGCTCCAGGCGGTTGCGGTACATCAGGAAGATGGCCGTGGCCAAGATGGTGAAGACAATCAGCAGGCCGATGGTCAACGACAGCGGGTGCTGGCTCAACAGATAGCCAAAGGAGACGTCCGGCTCACTGTTGCGTTGTATGATCTGTGCCAGCTGGTTCTGCGGCAGGCCCAAGAGTGCTGTATTGACTGTGCGGCAGAGCGTTTCGGGCGCGTCCGCGCGGAACATCAGGCAAAGGGGGACGGAAACCGTGGTGCTTTCGAGCACTTTGAGCTGGAAGTGCAGCAGCACGTTCTTGTTTTTGGACAGGTATGGCTGCGGCAGATAGGTGCAGTCATATTGTCCCTGTTCGACGGCGTAGAGGCATTCCTCGGGGTCAGCCAGCTCGGTCACTTTTGCCTGCGGATTGAGACGCTGGAAGAAATCCCGCAGTCCCGTATAGCAGGTCGGCAGGACAATGCGTTCCGGGCGGGCGGTGTCGCTGCTGGCCCGGGCGATGACCGGGGTGAATGGCAGCCAGAGGATATTGTTGGAGAACTGCATGAATTGCAGCTTGGGATCGTTGACATAGACGGCGAACATGGCCTCGGCATCATGGGTGCGCAGCATGCGCTCTGCCTCATCGTACGAGCTGGCGATGCTGGACTGGAAGACAATCCCTGTGGCATTCATCAGCAGCGTCAGGATGTCTGGTGCAATGCCGTAGATATTGCCGAAGTCATTGTTCTTCTGGACAAGCGGGGCAAAGGTGCCCGGGAAGACCACGCGTACGGTCGGCGCCGTGCGGATATAGGCCTGCTGCTGCTCGGAGTAGCGGGCCATCTTGTAGATGCTTGGATCGAGGTATTCCCGTTCCAGACGTGTCTCGAACGAAGGATTCGTCATCTCGATATTCAGGATGGCCTGATTCAGCTCGCTCATCAGTGTGGTATGGGCCGGAGTGGTCAGGTATTGCTGGGGGATGGTGGTCACGAAGGAAACCCAGCGTTCGGTGCCCGTCAGGTTGAATACGGTGCTGGCCATGAGCTGGATCTCCCCCTTCTGGAGGGCGGCATTGAGCGCATCGCCTGATGGGTAGGTGCGCAGGGTTACGGACCAGCCGTTGGCGTTGATGTAGAATTGCAGACGGCTCTTGATGTCGTCGCTGGCGAGCAAGCCGATGGTGGAGCCGTTGATGGTAGCGGCATAGTCGGCATCGATGGACGTATTATCGCCGCGGGCATAAAGGCCGAGCACAGCATAGCAGGAGTAGCCATCGGAGAAAAGAAAGTTTTCGTCCGCGAAAGCGGCGCTGCATACCGGTGCGACGAGATCGAGACGGCCGTCGCGCAGCCGCTGCAGGCAGTCCGCAGCCGATCCGTGGTAGATCTCGTATTGCCAATGCGTGATTTTGGCGATTTCTGCTAAATAGGCGGTGTTATAGCTGGTCAGCAGCCGGATGGCATCGTTGGCTGGGCCGGGGCGCCGGTCATTGGCGATGCCGATACGGATGGTCTGATAGGCAGGCGGCTCAGCAAAACTTCTCGTGGGCGGCAGTGCCAATAGTATCAAGCTTAGCAGCAGGCAGCTTAGCTTTTGGACAAAATGCATGGTAAAACCCCTTTTAGGACTTAATGGAATGTTTTTCAAGAAATGCTGCGAAATTTGCTAAAGGCATGGGGCGGGCAAATAGGAAGCCTTGCCCGAACCGGCAGCCAATGGCCAGCAGTAGTTTTTCCTGCTGGCGGGTTTCGATGCCCTCGGTCAATACTTTCATATTGAGGCTCTTGCCGAGTTCGACGATGTGGCGCAGGATGGTCAGTGACCGTGGTGATTTTTCCGCGGCCAGCAGCATAGTGCGGTCGATTTTCATGACATCCATGGGGAGGTTTTGCAGCATGGCAATCGAAGAATAGCCGGTGCAGAAGTCATCCATCGAGAGGCAGAAGCCCATATGGCGAAGCTGGGCGACAATAGTGGCCGCATCGTAGCGGGCATCGTTGGCGCTGTAGTCGATAAAAGCGGTTTCGGTGAGTTCAAGCTCAATACTGCCGTTTGGCAGCTGATATTTATCGGCGATGTCCTGCATATGCGCCAGGTAGTTTTCCTCGGTGATATGCAGGCCGGATTGATTGACGGCAATCGGCACAATGGCTTCGCCACGAGCCAGTCGTTCCTGCTGGTACTGGCAGACCGTTTCGAGCATATAGTAGTCGAGCTGGACGGCAAACCCATTGTGTTCAAATAGGTGCATGAATTTTGCTGGCATAAGGAAACCAAGCTCAGGACTTTGCCAGCGTACAAGAGCTTCAGCGGCTACAATTGTCTGGGTCTCGATGTCGTATTTCGGCTGCAGGTAGACCTGGAATTCGCCATTCTTGAGCGCCTTGCCCATAAGGTCCTCCATCTGCTTGCGATAGAGCAGGCGCTCGCGCAGTGAGGTGTTGTAGGTGCTGATCTCCTTGTCGTGGGATACGCTTTCGGCGTAGGCCAGCATGGCGTTGTCCAGAAGCGCCGCAGCGTTGATTGGCCCGGTCGTGGGGATGGCGCAGAGCCCGATATGGTAGCGGATGATCATCGGGGTGCCATTGACGCTGCAGGTGCTGGCATCCTGGGCCAGCTTGGCTGCGGACTGCTCCATGGTAAAGCCTGCGGGCAGGCGGCAGAGCACAGCCAGAGAAACCGTGTCCAAAGACATGGCATGTGTGAGCAGCCAGTCGTTTTGGGCGCGTGCCTGCTGGATAAGACCAAGCAAGGCTTGATTGAAGGTCTTACGTGTGTAGAGCTCGCGCAGGAAAGCGATATGCTGGGCGGAGAGTACGAGCAGGAACAGCTTGCCGTGCTCGCGTTCTTCGCGGTAGCGGTCGATATTGGCTGGCAGGTTGTTGACGAACCAGCGCAGATTATACATGTTTACTTCCTTGATGTAGTGTGCTTCGCGATAAAGTGCTTCATTATGCCGTTTGTTAAGCTGCATGATGAGCAGCAGGACGATAATGATGGCAAGCAGCAAGGTTGAGCAACAGACGAGCGTGCCAATCGGGTTGCGGTAGATTAGTGCGGGCAGAGTATCCCGCCCCTGGATAGTATAGACCTGCCGGTTGATGATGCTCGAAGTCTGGTGCGGATCAATATGCGTGATTTCTTTGTTGAGGATGCGGATAAGGATAGGATCAGCTTTTTGGCTTACGGCGATAGAGACATCGTGGGAAAAGACGACATTGCTGTTCGTATACAGATTGTAGTAGTTGCCCAGATGGATGTCAGCTTGTACTGTGATGGATTTTGCAAAAGTGATATCGGCCTGGCCGCTGTTGACGGCAAACATGCACTCCTGTACGGTGTCATAATAGCGCAGCTGCTCAGGTGGATACATGGATTCGATGTATTTATGGGCGTAGAAATGGCCGCGCGGACAAGCGACAATCGGTGTAGACGGCAATTCTTGATCCTTGCGCAGGACGGCGACATAGTTGATGGTCAGATAGGGGAGCGTAATATCGGCGTTATGCTGATGGGCCCAGTTGTAGTCAGAGTAGAAGTCGGCCACCATAGTGATATCACCATCGGTTAATTGCTGCATCATGCGAGCATGGTCGCTATTGGGCAGGACTTCAATGCGGATACCGAGGTCTGAGGCGATGAGTGCCATGATATCTGAGATGACGCCTGCATGGGTGCCATCGCCGAGAAAATATGTATACGGTGGCTGGCCCGGGGAAGCCATCGCGTAGATGACTGGATGTTCGGCCAGATATCGTTTTTCTGCCGGAGTCAGGCTGAGCGCACCCTGTTCGCCAGCATCCCGGTATTTTTCGAGCAAGCGGAGCGTGTAGAGTGGTGCGATGCTGCGGAGCTGGTCCAGGCTGTCATCGACGGCCTGAGCGAGGGCTTGATTCCGCGTGCTGATTTCAAGCCAGCCAATGCCGCGGGCCAGCGGTATTGTGCGGATTCCGGCTGGTGGTGAGATGATATCATCGGGCATAGCGTAGTTTCGCAGATTGTCGCTTTGGGCGATGATATCGATGGCGCCGCTTTGCAGGCGCGTCCGGTTTTCACTGGCTGTTCCCGGTATGTAGATGACGTTTGCGCCAATATGGGTAGCAAGCGTTTCGATGGATTCGTAGAGCATGCCGTGATAATGATTATGGGCATCCCGTGTCAGATGACTGGCCGATTCGGTATAGCCGACGCGCAGCGTCTGGCGCTCATAGGCAGAAGCGGCAGGCAGCAGCGTCAATAGCAGGCCAAAGGTAAAAAGTGCGGCCAAAAGCCGGCGGCATCTGGTGGCAAATGATCGTGATGATTGCATAGGAACATCCCTTCTTCCCGTGTCGATCAAAAATCTATCCGTAGGCCAATGGTTGTTCGTTTATAGGCGGATAGTCCTAGCGTTTTCTATCTATAATCCTATCATAATATCGCAGTTCAAGCGAGCAAATCTTTTCCTATAATGAAGAAAACTGACGAAGAAATAGGCTGCGAACGAGATAGTCTTTATCGATGATATATATTCTCAATTATGTGTGAAATTTATTGTTCGTGAGCCTTTCTATTGACTTTTGGCATGAAAGCACATACAATGAAAACATCAATCCCGAGTAAAATACTAAGGATTAAACAACGAACCGTTTTTTCATAGAAGGAGAGTTTATATAATGGCAGAGAAGCTTTTGGAAATCAAGAATCTCCATGCGGGCGTGGAAGATAAAGAAATCCTCAAAGGATTGAATCTTTCCGTCAACAAGGGAGAGGTTCATGTCATCCTCGGCCCGAATGGCTCGGGCAAATCGACACTTATGAATGTCATCATGGGGCACCCGAAGTATCAGGTTACGGAGGGTACGATGACGTTCGAAGGTGAGGATATGACGGAACTAAAAACTTTCGAACGTGCGCGCAAGGGCCTCTTCCTGTCGTTTCAGACGCCGGAGGAGATTCCGGGGATTACGGTCGAGAACATGATCCGTACGTCCAAGCAGACCATCACGGGGAATAAGGTCAAGATTTTGCCATTCCGTAAGGACATGAAGGCGCAGATGCAGGAACTCAAAATGAAGCCGGAGTATGCGCAGCGTTATATGAATGTCGGTTTCTCGGGCGGTGAGAAGAAGCGCAATGAAATCCTGCAGCTCTTGATGCTGCAACCGAAGCTGGCGCTGCTCGACGAAACGGATTCAGGTCTCGATGTTGATGCTGTCCAGATCGTTTCTGAAGGCGTTGCTAAGTTCCATAACGAAGAGAACAGCTGCCTTATTATCACGCATAATACGCGTATCCTCGAAAAACTCAAGGTTGATAAGGTACACGTATTGATGAATGGCCAGATTGTTGAAGAGGGGGGCGCTGAGCTCATCGAGGATATCAATAACCGTGGATTTACGCATATCCTTGAGGCGCAGCCGGAAACAAAGTGAGGCATTTCGGATGGCAGAGAAGAAGAAAACATATATAGAAGATATTGAGCGTACACTCTACGATATCAAAGACGTAGACCGCTCAGTCTACAAAGCCCATAGCGGACTTACAGAGGAGGTAGTCCGCGACATTTCTGTGCGTAAGCATGAACCGCAGTGGATGCTGGATTTTCGCTTGCACTCGCTGGCGGTCTACAATTCCCTTGAGCTGCCGAGCTGGGGGCCGAGCCTTGAGGAACTCCATATGGATGATATTGTCACTTATGTCCAGCCGGATGCCAAGATGACGGGCAGCTGGGACGAAGTTCCTGAGGATATCAAAGATACGTTTGACCGTCTGGGCATTCCTGAGGCTGAGAAAACGTCGCTGGGCGGCGTCGGTGCGCAGTACGACTCGGAGGTTGTCTATCATTCCATTCAGGAGGATATGGTCAAGCAGGGGGTTATCTACACCGATATGGAGACTGCTGTGCGTGAGCATGAGGATATTGTCAAAGAATACTTCATGACACTTGTGCCGCCGAAGGATCATAAGTTTGCAGCTTTGCATGGATCGGTTTGGTCGGGGGGCTCATTCGTCTATGTGCCGGCTGGCGTCCATGTGGAGATGCCGCTGCAGAGCTATTTTCGTCTCAATGCAGCTGGTGCTGGCCAGTTCGAGCACACGCTGATTATCGTGGAGCCGGGGGCGAGCCTGCACTTCATCGAGGGGTGCTCGGCACCGAAGCATAATGTCACGAACCTGCATGCCGGCTGCGTGGAGCTTTTCGTCAAGGATGGGGCGCGCTTGCGCTACTCGACCATCGAGAACTGGTCGCGCAACATGATGAACCTCAACACGAAGCGCGCCCTTGTCGAGAAGGACGGCATCATCGAGTGGGTGTCTGGCTCGTTCGGCTCGCATATCTCGTGCCTCTATCCGTGCAGTGTGCTGCATGGCGAGAACGCCCGCTGTGAGTTCACAGGTGTCACGTTCGCCTCGAAGGGGCAGAACCTCGATACAGGCGCCAGCGTCATCCACGCCGCACCCCATACGTCAGCGAACATCAACACGCGCACGATCTCGAAGGCAGGCGGCATGGCAACCTACCGCAGTGCCGTCAAGGTCACGAAGAATGCTCCCCATGCAAAGTGCTCGGTCAACTGCGAGTCGCTGATGCTGGACAATCTTTCCCGCAGCGATACACTGCCGGTCATGGACATCGAGGGTGATGAGGCCGACATCGGGCATGAGGCCAAGATAGGCCGCATCAGTGATGAGGCGATCTTCTATCTCACCTGCCGCGGCATTGATGAGGAAGAAGCCCGGGCAATGATCGTCCGCGGCTTTGTCGAGCCGATTGCCAAGGAGTTGCCGCTCGAGTATGCGCTCGAAATGAATAATCTGGTAAATATTGAGTTGGAAGGGACTATCGGCTAATGGATGATAAAATTTTTTCTGAGATTCCGATGCGCACCTGGCGCTGGCTGGGCGTCAATGAAGCCCGGGTTCCGGAAAACCTCAGTGATAACGTAAAGAAAAAACAGATTCTCGTGGAAGCCGGACAGAAGGATGAAGTTGTCCTGGTAAACCGCGAGGGTGGCCAGCTGGAAGTACAGGTACATATCGCCGACGGTGGTGAGCTGCATCTGGTGAATGCGCAGCTGGTGCCTGATGATACGGCAGCTATCAGCCGCGTGAAAGTTTACGTGGGCAAGGGGGCTAAATTCAGCTATACTACGGTGGAAGCTGGTGCACGTCATACGGCGGCCGAGCTTACGGTGGATATGGCTGGCGATGACAGCGTTAGTGATATTTGGGGGCTTTATTTCGGCGATGGCGAAAGCAAAATCGACCTCAACTACGTTATTCGCCAGAAGGGGCGCCGTACCGATGCCAACATGCAGGTTCGCGGTGCACTGTTAGGAACCAGCGATAAGATATTCCGCGGCACCTTGGACTTCCTCGAAGGTTCCAAGGGATCTGTGGGCCGCGAGAATGAGGAAGTGGTCCTGCTTTCGCCAACAGTTCGCAACCGCAGCGTTCCGGTCATGCTCTCCCATGAGGATGACGTGGATGGCCACCATGCCGTAAGCGTTGGCAAGATTGACGAAGGCAAACTGTTCTATCTCATGAGCCGTGGCCTCGATATGGCCGATGCCCAGCGCTTGATTGTGGAGGCATCCTTCAATCCGGTCTTGGACCGCATTGAAGACGAGGAGCTCAAAGCGGAGATTGACAAGGTATTGATGGGGAGGCTCGCAAATGGCTGATGCACAGGAATTCCTAAAGGATTTCCCCTTGCTTCATGGGGAAATCGATGGCAGGCATATCGCTTATCTCGATAATGGCGCGACGACGCAGAAGCCGCAGCAGGTGATCCAGTCGATCTGCGGCTACTATGGCGGCTGCAATGCCAACCCGCATCGCGGGGCTTATGCGCTTTCGGTCAAGGCGACAGATATCTACGAATCGGCGCGCAAGCGCACGGCACAATTCATCAAGGCGGGCCGTTCCGAGGAAATCGTCTTCACGAAGAATGCCACAGAGGCGCTGAACCTGGTGGCATACAGCTATGGTCTTGCGAATGTCGGGGCTGGCGACGAAATCGTCATCAGCGTTTCGGAGCATCACAGCAACCTGGTGCCTTGGCAGTTCGTTGCCAAGACCAAGGGGGCGACGCTCAAATACATCTACCTTGAGGAAGATGGAAACCTCTCGCAGGAGGATATCGAAACGAAGATCACGGAGCGCACGAAAATCGTAGCGGTCACGCAGGTATCGAATGTCCTCGGCCTCAAGAATGATGTCAAGAGCATCGTCAAGAAAGCCCATAGTGTCGGAGCTGTCTGCATTATCGACGGCTCACAGAGCGTGGCGCATATGGCCGTCGATGTACAGGAGCTGGATTGCGACTTTTTCGCCTTCTCGGGCCATAAGATGCTCTCGCCGATGGGCATTGGCGTGCTCTATGGCAAGTACGAGATCCTTGACAAGATGGAGCCCTTCCTGCGCGGTGGCGATATGATCGAATACGTGCAGGAACAGGAATCGACTTGGGCGGAGCTGCCGGCGAAATTCGAGGCAGGCACGCAGAACGTCGGTGGGGCGGCAGGTCTCACGGCGGCTATCGACTATCTCGAAGCAATCACCTTCGACCGCATCGAAGCCATCGAAAAAGACCTGGTGGACTATGCTCTGCCGCAGCTCAGAGAGCTCCCCTATATCGAGCTCTACGGCTGTGACAGCACGCGGGATAACAAGACGGGCATCATCGCGTTCAACATCAAGGATGTCCATCCCCATGATGTGGCGACAATCCTTGATAACGATGGTGTCGCTGTACGTGCGGGCCATCACTGCGCCCAGCCGCTGCATCGTTATCTCGGCCAGAATGCCAGCTGCCGTGCGAGCTTCTATCTCTACAACACGCGCGAGGATATCGACCGCTGGATAGCGGCGCTGAAAAAGGTACGGGGGGTATTAGGTTATGGCGCTTGATGACGTATATACGGAGGTACTCGGGGAGCACAGCCGCAATCCCGACCACAAACATCACCTGAGCTGCGCGACCTGCTCGGTGAAGGGCCGCAATCCGAGCTGCGGCGATGAGATCACGCTGGAACTGCAGGTGGAGGACGGCATGGTCAAGGATGCGGCCTTCACGGGCATTGGCTGTGCGATCTCCCAGGCCAGCACGGACATCATGGCCGAGCTGATCCGCGGCAAATCCGTCGAGGAGGCCCGCGGTCTTGCTCAGAAATTCATCAGCATGATCAAAGGCGAGATTACCGATGAGGAAGAGCTGGAGGAGCTGGATGAAGCCCTGGCGCTCAAGAATGTCTCGCATATGCCGGCTCGCGTCAAATGCGCGGTTTTGGCTTGGCATACGTTGGATGATGCCTTGAAATCCGGAAATAATAACAAACAGTAATACTTATCCACAAAATGTTGGGGATATCCACGGCATAACTGTGGATAAAGGCGACGTTTTGTGGATTTTTCCTGTGGATATGTGTAAATAAATGTGGATAAAGGAAGGAATAAGCACAATGGCAATGAAAGAAGTCAAACCAGAAGCATTCAACGAAAGCGTGTTCCAGGTAATCGGCAAGGATTGGCTGCTTGTCACTGGCGAAGCTGAGGGCAAGGCAAATGCAATGACGGCCTCATGGGGTGGCATGGGCATCATGTGGGGCAAGCCGGTGGCATATATCTTCATCCGTCCGAGCCGCTACACGAAGGAGTTCATTGATAAGGCCGAGGGGCTGACGTTGTCAGTATTTGCGGAGGACCGCCGCAAGATGATGAGCTACTTCGGTACTGTTTCGGGCCGCGATGAGGACAAGATTGCCAAGGCTGGACTTACCGTACGTCATGACAATGGCCGCACGTACTTTGATGAAGCGCGCGTGACGATGCTCTGCCGCAAGCTCTATGCGCAGGAGCTCAAGCAGGAGTGCTTCATCGACAAGGCTTGTGATGAGAAATGGTACAACGATGATTACCATACGATGTATATCGTCGAGATCGACAAGATCCTCGTGCAGGAGTAAGTGATGGCAGCGATGACGGAAGTGAAGGAACAGCTTATCCCTGTGCTGCAGAAATGCTCGCTGACAGATGGGATGAGCGAGGCGGAGATCCGCGAGCTGCTGAGCCTGGCGCAGGTGCGTATCAGGGATTATGCCAAGGGAGATATCGTTTTCTATGAGGGTGAAGTGCCGCACTGCATCTATATCCTGCTGGCTGGTGAGGTACATATCCTCAAGGACACGTTCTCGGGACGGCAGATCTTCCTTTCGGAAATCGCCGAGGCTGGGGATATGTTTGGCGAGGTCTACGAGGTACTGGAACAGCCTTATGACATGTATGTCGAGGCGGTGAAGCCGACCCGTGTGCTCGAGATTGCGAGCCGGCTGCTGTCGTTTGATGCAGGCGGCGAGCTCACGCAGAGTGCGCTTTTGGTGCAACGCAATCTCATGCGCATCTTCGCGCGCAAGGCGTACTTCATGGCTGGCAAGCTCAAGGTGCTCGCCAGTGGCAGCCTGCGTGAGAAGATCGTGCGCTTCCTGTTCCAGCACCTTGGCGGCGATGGCTGCATAGAGTTGGCAGTCAGCCGCGAATTCCTGGCGGCGTATCTGGCGGTCACGCGGCCGTCTCTTTCCCGCGAGCTTTCGGCTATGCAGCGCGAAGGGATACTGGCTGTTGATGGCAAGACCATCAAAGTCGTAGATATGGAGCGCTTTGAGGCATATCTCTGAGAGGTGTGCGGGGAAATCTGCATAGAAAAACGGGACATGCTGTGGGGGCATGTCCCGTTTTTCGAGAGAATTAGAGATTTAGGAATCGAATGTATGTAAATTCTTCTGGGGAAGAAGAATTACCAATAGGGAAGTTCACAAAGATGTGTGTATTCGCTTTCCTGCTCACAACCTAAAGTATAGACACGTTTTTTTAAAAAAACATATGCTAGACATTAGATGTTGATTATATTTGCAGGTTTGGGGTTGCATCAGGTGTTTTTGGCGATGACGGCACCGACTACCGCACCGATGATGGCTGCGGTATTGCGCTCCCCCTCGGAATATTTCTTCGGATGGGAGCGGTGCGAGAGTTCCTGGACCTCATAGCGGGGGCCGAACTCCTGATGATGGCGCGGACTGGCCTCGGAGACCGTGGCACTGAAGATGCCAAGGCTTACGAAACTGGCCAGAACGGCAGCCGTAGTGACTTTCAAGCATTTCTTGTTGAACATGGTATGTTCATCTCCTTTTCGTAGAATAGTCTTTGAACATCTCAGTCCCTGAGAACGGTGTATGTGTCGTTCCTGACTACAGTTAACAGTATAGAGCTGCTGGCTTAGAAAACAAGGTGGAGGCTGTTAAAAGTTGATTAAGGAAACTATTATTTTCTACTGAGAAGATGAAAACGAACGATAAATACCTGCAAATGTAACCGAGAGATGTTATAATTAATAGATATGTATAGAGACGGCTTTCCTATATCATAGATTTTGGAGGGAATGGATTGTTAGCAGCGGAAACCTATCGGGATATCGAGGCAAAGATCATGGGCGGGGAGCGGCTCAGCCGTGAGGACGGCATCTGCCTGTTCCACTGTCCGGACATTGCCTGGCTCGGCGCTATGGCCGACCATGTCCGCAAGGAAAAATGCGGCGATATCGTTTATTACAATGTGAATTGTCATGTGAATCTTACGAATATCTGCACGTCACACTGCAAGTTCTGTGCGTTCGGCCGCGACGAGGATGACAAGGGTGCCTATGCGATGAGCAAAGAGCAGGCCATCGCCGTGGTGCGGGATGCGATGCAGGATCCGGATCTGGCGGGGCTCCACGTTGTCAGCGGTCTGCATCCGACCTGGACGTTCGAGCACTATCTCGGCATCGTCAAGGCACTGCATGAGACGTTCCCGCAGCTCTACATCAAGGGCTTCACGGGAGTGGAAATCACGCATTTCAGCGAGATCTCGGGTCTGTCCATCGAGGAGGTACTCGTGCGCCTGCGTGATGAAGGCGGCCTGCAGGCCATCGCGGGCGGCGGTGCTGAAATCCTCTCGGACCGTGTGCGCGGGGAGCTTTGCCCAGGCAAGGCGTCGGCCGACCAGTGGCTCGAGGTCGCGCGTACGGCGCACAAGCTCGGCATCAAGTCGAACGCGAGCATGCTCTACGGCCACATCGAGACCATCGAAGAGCGCGTCGACCATCTGCTGCGGCTGCGGGAGTTGCAGGATGAGACGGGAGGCTTCCAGACCTTTATCTGCTTCCCGTTCCTGCCGAAGAATACGGAGCTGGGGCAGTCGGTCAAGCAGACGAGCATGTGGGACGATCTGCGCACCATGGCGATCTCGCGCCTGATGCTCGACAACTTCACGAATATCAAGGCGTACTGGGTCATGCTGACCGTGCCGGTCGCACAGGTTGCCCTGGGATTTGGTGCCAACGACATCGACGGCACGGTGCATAAAGAGACCATCCTGCACGATGCCGGTGCGACGAGCCCGACAGCGCTATCGGAGAACCAGATCATCCGCATCGTCAAGGAAGCTGGGCGCATCCCGGCTTCCTGTGACTGCAATTTCAACATCATCCGCAAGTTTGAGTGAGCCGGAAGGCAGGAGGAAGCTCCATGGAGATAAAGGAGAATATCGCCGCGGCCCGTGCCAAGGCCGAGCGCGGTGAGCGCCTTAGCCTTGGGGACGCGCTGGCACTCTACGAGGACAATGATATCTTGTTCCTCGCAGCCTGCGCGCGCAAGGCTAAGGAGAAGAAGAGCGGCCGGAAGGTGTTTTACACCGTCAACCGCCATATCAATCTGACGAATGTCTGCAGCGCGAACTGCCCGCTCTGTGCGTTCCAGGTCGAGGACGGCGACAAGCGCGGTTTCACGCTGGAAACGGAGGATATTGCGCGTATCGTTGCCGAGGCGCAGCAGGTCAAGAACCTCTCGG
Organism: Pseudoselenomonas caprae; assembly: GCF_008271345.1. Classification (NCBI taxonomy): domain Bacteria; kingdom Bacillati; phylum Bacillota; class Negativicutes; order Selenomonadales; family Selenomonadaceae; genus Pseudoselenomonas; species Pseudoselenomonas caprae. The sequence goes on along the minus strand of NZ_VTOZ01000014.1, from coordinate 37,934 downwards.
AGATCCATATCGTCTCGGCACTGCATCCCGACAAGTCCTTTGACTATTATGCAGACGTCGTGCGGCAGGTCAAGGCAGCGCTGCCACAGGCCGATGTCAAGGCGTTCACGCCGGTCGAAATCGTGAATTTCGCGAAGCTGACGGGGAAATCCATCCGTGAGGTGCTCGAGATCCTGCAGGCAGCGGGGCTTGACAGCCTGCCGGGCGGTGGCGCTGAGATCCTTGCTGACCGCGTGCGGCAGATCATCTGCCCGAAGAAGGCGACGACTGCTGAGTGGATCGAGACGATGAAGACGGCGCACAGCCTGGGCATCCGCACGAATGCGTCGATCATGTACGGCCATGTAGAGACCATCGAGGAACGGCTGCAGCATCTCATTACCATCCGGGATATCCAGGATGAGACGGGCGGATTCCAGGCCTTCATGCTGTTCCCGTTCCATCCGGGCAATACGAAGCTCGGCGAAGAATACGGCCTGCGGCGCGTGGGCTCGTGGGAAGACTTGAAGATGATGGCGCTATCAAGGCTGATTCTTGACAACATTGACCATATCAAGGCGTTCTGGATCATGCTGACGATGCCGATTGCCCAGCTGGCGCTGGGCTTCGGTGCCGATGATCTCGATGGAACCATCGGCGAGGAAAAGATCATCCATGCTGCCGGGGCCAAAACGAATACGGGCATCACGCGGGGGACGCTGGAGAAGATGATCCGGGAGACTGGCTATGAGCCGGTGGAGCGCGATACGTTCTATCATGAGGTGAAGGCATGACGAGACTGACACCAGCACAAGGCGAGGAGCTGCTGCTGCATGGCGACCCGATCGAGCTCGGGCAGCAGGCAGATGCGGCGCGCCGCAAGCTGTTTGACGATACGGTCACATTCATCGTTGACCGCAATATAAACTACACGAATGTCTGCAAGAACGAGTGCAAGTTCTGCGCATTTTTCCGCCGCAAGGATCACAAGGATGCCTATCTGCTTTCCTATGAGGAGATTCTGGAGAAGGTCCGCGAGACGGTAGAGGCTGGTGGCACGCAGGTCATGATCCAGGGCGGGCTCCATCCTGACCTCGGTATCGAATACTATGAGAAGATGCTGCGGCTCATCAAGGAGAATTTTCCGCAGATCACGATCCATTCGTTCACGGCGACGGAAATCCAGTACTTTGCCCAACAGGCAGGCCTTTCAATCCTCGACACGTTGAAGCGCCTGCAGGCAGCAGGGCTTTCGAGCCTGCCGGGGGGCGGGGCGGAGATCCTCGTCGATGAGGTAAGGCGGCGCGTGAGTCCCAAGAAGATCATGACTGACGACTGGCTGCATGTCATGGAGTGCGCACACAGTATCGGCATGGAGAGCACGGCGACGATGGTCATCGGCTTTGGCGAGACGATGGCCCAGCGCATCGAGCATATGGAAAAGATCCGCCGGTTGCAGGACAAGACGGGCGGTTTCCGCGCATTCATTACCTGGACCTATCAGCCTGGCAATACCGAGCTTGGCGGAGAGAAAACGACGGGCTGGGACTACATGCGGACACTGGCGCTCACGCGTCTCTATATGGATAACGTCAAGCATATCCAGGGGTCGTGGGTCACGCAGGGCGAGCGCATTGGCCAGTTGACCCTGGGATTTGGCGCGGATGACCTCGGCAGTATCATGCTTGAGGAGAATGTCGTGCGTGCCGCGGGTACGCGCTATGAGATGAGCATCAATAAGATGGCGGAGCTGATTCGCGGCGCTGGCAGGATGCCCGCCCAGCGTGATACGGAGTACAGGGTAATCCGCCGGTTTTGAGGAGATAGAGTATGAGTGAAATCAAGATACCGAAAGCCGACTATGCCGTCGTGGGCGGATCGGGCACGCTTTCGAGCAACTTTCCGGCGAATCTGCCGGATGAGGACGTTGAAATCCTTGCTGATAACTTGCACTTTGAGACGCCGTATGGCATGAGCCCGGCCATCCGCTTGTTCCGGGTAGGCCAAAAGCGCGTGCTGACCGTCAAGATGCATGGCTGGCGCTCGGGGGTCACCCGGGCTGATGCCAGCCGTCAGGTATTTTGGACCTTTCGCGAGGCTGGTGTCAAGCGCATCATTTCCGAGGGCGGCGTCGGCACGGTCAACAAGCTCTTGGATTTGCGGGATTTCATCATCCCCGATGATTACCTTGACCTTTCGGTGCGCAAGGATGTCATGCTTGATGGCCGTTATCTGCTCATCATGCGCGATGCGCTGTGCCCCGAGATGCGGCAGGCCTTGATCGCGGCGACGAAGAAACGCTTTGCTGGCCGCGTCTTCACGCGCGGTACCTATGCGGTCACCGATGGCCGTCACTTCGAGAGCCCGGCTGAAGTGGCCATGATGAACGGCCATGCTGATATCGTCGGCCAAAGCATTGCGCCGGAGGTCTATCTGGCCCGCGAGATCGGGGCCTGCTATGCAGGGCTCTACTTCACGGTCAACTATGGCGAGGGCATCCGCGAGAAGTGGTCCCATCAGGATATGGCCGACATCTTCTATGACGATGCGCCGATGATTGGCGAGATCATCCTCGAGACCATCCGCAACGTCGATGCTGATGACCGTCACTGTGAGTGCTTGGACCTTCGCAAGGAAACCTTGCTCAAAGACGTCTATAACGAAGTATCGGCCAAGGGCTGATCGGCTATCCAAATGTGAAAGGCTGTGCAGGAAAATGCACAGCCTTTCTTGAATAATAAGTTGGAATCAGACGTTCAGGGAATGAAGGAGGCAGGGAGATGAAGAGATATTTCCGATCTAGTTGTTTGGTGTTCCTGCTTTGCTGGCTGGTGCTGGTGTCGGCAGCGGCTGCTGCCGAGCGGGATTTTGTGGTGCAGGGGGACATCGTCTATACCCCGGCCTGCGGAGAAGCGAAAATCCTGCCGCAGGGCTATCTGGTGGTCAAGGAAGGCAAGGTACAGGGCACCTATGCTGAGTTGCCCGCAGCCTATGCGGATCTGAAAAAGCAGGATTGCCGCGGTCAGCTCATCATGCCGGGATTCTGCGACTTGCATGTGCATGCGGCGCAATACCGGCAGATCGGGCTGGGGATGGATGAGTCTTTGTTGACGTGGCTGGAAAAGTATACGTTCCCCGAGGAGCAGAAGTTTTCCGATCCTGCCTATGCAGAACGTGTATATGAGGATTTTGCGGCTGAGTTGGCGAAGTGCGGGACGACGCGGGCCGCGGTTTATGGAACTATCCACCGCCAGAGCGCCGAGATACTGGCCCAGAAACTGGCCAAGCGCGGGCTGGGCGCCTATGTCGGTAAGGTCAATATGGATCGCAATGCCCCGGATTATCTATGCGAAACAAGCGAGGCTTCTTTGGCGGAAACCGAGCAGTTTGTCCATGCACCAGTCTGGACGGATTTGGTGCGGCCCATCTTGACGCCGCGGTTTGCGCCATCGGTGACGCCAAAACTCTTGCAGGATCTCGGCGACCTGGCGCGGCGGGAGAATCTCCCGGTGCAGACGCATCTATCCGAGAACAAAGGGGAAATCCAATGGGTTGCAGAGCTTTTCCCCACCATCCGCGACTATCCGCAGGTTTATGCACACTATGGCCTCTACGGAACGACGCCGACGCTGATGGCCCATTGCATCCATATGGATGCGGCGCAGATCAGGGATTTGGTCAGTCATGGGGTATATCCTGTTTTCTGTCCCGAATCCAATCTGAACCTTACCAGCGGCATCATGCCTGTGCGCAGGTTCCTGACGGCGGGGGCGAAGGTGGCGTTGGGCAGCGATGTCGGTGCCGGGCATGATCTGTTCATGCCCCATGTCATCGTGCGGGCGATACAGGTCTCCAAGGTGCGGGCGATGGAGCAGCCTGAGGAAAAGGCCTTGACACTGCCCGAGGCGTTCTATCTGGCCACGAAAGGCGGCGGTTCTTTCTTTGGAAAGGTCGGCAGCTTTGAGCTGGGGTATGACGCGGATCTCTTGATCGTACGGACGCCGGCGGCACTAGCGGATCGTTCCGTCATGGAGCGGTGGCAGTATTTCATCTATCATGGTACACCGGAAGATATCACGGCCCGGTATGTAGCTGGCCGCTATGTCCGCTAGTCCTCCAGAGCGCCAGAAAAAGCCTATCAAGCAGCGATGGCAGCTGCTTGATAGGCTTTTTTCAGTGCTGGATGACTTTGATGATAGCCGCGAGGACCAGCAGCATGACGAGTGCATAGATGATGCCGATGGCAATGGACCAGGCATGGCCTTTGCCGGTAAGCGTCTCACGATGGTGGAGATAGATCGGCGGGCAAAGGACGATGGCCAGATAGTACCAGGCAGACATGCGCAAGCCGACTTGCTTGAGGTAGCTCTTGTCTACGCAGTACATGATGAGGCTGGACAGGGCTGTGATGCGCTGCAGCAGGTGGTTCTCCTGCCCCGCGGCGAGGATGCCGAGGACGATGGGCAGGACGACGGCCAGACGGCAGAGGGTCCATCCCTTGTCCAACAGAGCTGTCTGTTCCGGCGTGAACGAGACCATCATGCCCGGCCATACGGCCATCCCACTGGCCTGCGGCGGATACGGCATGGTTCCGGCCGGCGGCTGCGGTGCAAAATGCGGCTGGGCCGGCTGTTCTTGCTGAGCGCAGGTTGCGCCGCAATTGGTGCAGAATTTTGCGTCAGCGGGTAATTGCTGCCCGCAATTCATACAGTACATAAAAATTCCTCATTTCTCAAAACAGACTACAAGCTAGACTTGTTCTTTATATAGAATACACATGGTTTGTTTGACGGCAATTAATCTTCAATTAGATAACCGTTAAATCGATTAAAATCGATTGCTATTCATTTTTTTTAATGATATGGTAGGGAGCAAGCAAATGATTTGATTTGAGAATCAGGGAGGGGTTCATGATGTTCTGCGCGAATTGCGGCTCGCATCTGGACGGGGATGAGAGATTCTGTGCTGCCTGTGGGCAGCCAGTGATGGCTCAGATGCCGCCGCAGCAAGCAACGCAGCCAATGACGTACCAGCAGCAGGTACAATACCAGCAGGGGATGATGCCGCAACCCTATCTGTGGCCACGGCCGCAGGAAAAGGGGACGCTGGCAACCTTCATCGACAATGTCAATCGTATGACCGGGGGAACGGAACACGTTGATCTCAAGATGAAGGACCTGGTGGAAAGCGTATTCCGCCAGCATACGAAGCAAGAGGCTGAGGAAATCTTCATTTATGGCACAGCTGCGACGACACCGCCAGAACGGTATATATCGGCGGCTTGGCCGCATCCGTGGCTTTATTCACGCGTCTTTCTCGTGCTGGCCATCACGATGGCCTGCCTGTTGTTCATGACACAGGCCTTGGGCAACCAGCTGGCTGCGCCGGGGGTCATATTCATCGGGGCTTTGGCGGTGCCGTTTTCTGCCTTGATTTTCTTTTTCGAGGTCAATGCACCGCGGAATATCAGCATCTTTGAAACCACGCAGATATTCTTCATTGGTGGCGTCATATCGCTCATCATGACGATGCTGGTCTACGGCTTCATTGGCTTTGAGAAGCTGAACAATACGAGTACCTTTTTGGTCGGCTTTGCCGAAGAAGTCGGCAAGCTTATCGTCATCGCCTACTTTTTGCGCGGTGCCGAAAAGAAGTATATCCTGAACGGTCTGCTGATCGGTGCGGCAGTCGGTGCAGGCTTTGCCGTCTTTGAGACGGCGGGCTACATCGCCAAGACAAACAGTCTGGTCGTGCTTTACCTGCGCGCAGCCTTGGCGCTCGGTGGTCATGTGGCTTGGGGAAGCCTCACGGGCGCGGCCCTGGCAATGGTCAAGGGCAGCCAGCCCCTGCGCGCGGATCACTTTTTTGACTTCCGGTTTCTGAAGTTCCTGCTGGTCTGCATCGTCCTGCATGGTCTTTGGGATATGCCACTGCTCTCGCATATCCTGCCGCTCATCACGCAGGCCGGGCTCATGGTGCTGGTCTGGATCTTTGTATTGGTCATGCTGCATGCTGGCCTGCGGCAGATTTCTGCGCAGCAGGCGCAGGCACAACAAGCCGTGCCGCAGGAAACGCCAGGCGCCTGAGCAAACGGCATTCAGATTGTGGATTTAGGTTTTGATATTTTGGGGATTGTGGGACGACGATGAAAAGATTTGACGAATGATGGAGGAACAACTATGTTTTGCAAAAATTGTAACACCCCACTGCCAGATGATGCGAAATTCTGCAAGAACTGCGGCACGAAAGTGATGGCAGAGACGAAACCGCAGGCAGCGGCCAGTACAGAGGGTGCAGGTACGGCCAGCGGCACGGATGTGGTCCCTGAGGCGCAGATGTCGAAAGTCACGCCGCCTCCCCAGCCACAGCCAGTCATGACGGCGCAACAGCCAAACGTGACGCCGCAGCCGAATGTGCCTCCGGTGCCGCCGCAGATGAATATGCCGGGCGGCTATTATCCGCAGCCACAGAACCGCGCCTCCACAGGCAAGATCGTAGCAATCACGCTGGCCGTTGTCGCTGTACTCGGTTTGGGCTTTATGGCCGTGAGCTCGTCGAGCGCCAACGACAAGCCCGAGGTGACACAGACTGATCCGGTAGAAAAGGGCGCTGACCAGCCTGGCACGGAGACGCAGCAGGCAGGGGTGCTGTCGCTCAAGCACAAAGACCGCAAGCTCATGAACAATGAGACGAACGAGCTGATCCTGATGCTGAAGGATGCCCGGATTTCCATGGATGCTGCGGGGCATCCGCAGCTGTGCCTGCTCTATACGAACAAGCTGGCAAAAGGCTTTTCCAGCCTGGAGCTTTCCGTGCGGGCACTCGATCAGGCCGGCGAGCCAATGAAGAGCCCTGTGACTGGACATTCCTTCCAGAGTGTCGAGGTGCGTCAGGTAGTAGCTCCCGGCGCGTCGACCTCGAAGGCGGATGTCATTCCGCTGGCAGAGCTGCCGCAGGCTGAAAAATATCAGATCACCTTCCGCTGCATCAATTTCCAGGACAACAGCTTCCTGATGTTCAAGGGCAGCAACAAACCGACAGTCCTTGTCGAGTAAGAGCATAGCAACAACAAAGGCCACGGCAGCTGCCGTGGCCTTTTCGATTGCGGGAAAGCAAGGGATACGCTAAGATATAAGAAATAGATGTAAATTTGAGGTGATTGCAATGGTAAAGCTGACAGGCTACTACCAGCTGCCGGGCGCACTGCCGCAGCCGGTGGATTTTGAGGATTTGTTCGACAAATCATTTATGCGCAAGTATACAAACTACCGGACCTTCGAGAAATTCTTGCAAGGCGGTAAGTTCCATATTGCATCCCAGCAGGACTTCGAGGAACTGCCCGAAGAACAGATGGATAGACATGTAGTAAAGACCACACGGTTTGGCAGCTGGAAGGAAATGATTGATTTTGCGACGGATATCTATGCGCGGAAACAGATGCTTTAGTCAATAACGCGCTAACAATAAAAGAGACGGTGAAAACACAGTCAAAATAAATGCGATCATAATACGTCCATATCTTTAGGGATATAATGGGAGAAATTAGAGGGAACAGAAATATTATTCCCTGTTCGTCATCTGTTGAACTGTCAATAAAGAGGAGCCTGACCGTTCAATCGACGAAAGATTTTGAGGCGCATGTTGGTCGTCTAACCAATACAAGAGGCATGGAAATCCTGACTTCCTTGTTACAGAGCGTGCGCAAGAACTATGCGGTCAATAAGGATGCCATTTACGGGATTGGCGAGAATAGAGGTGCCTGGGCAATACAGCTTATTAACGAAGAGCTGCCCGGCTATTTCAAAACAACATATCTTGATGAAAATCCCACAGATGGACAGGTAAATAACAAGGCAATCCATGACTGGCTGATGAAGGAAATGGCAGCAAAAGCGAAATAAAAAAGGCCGCTGATTTAACGGGCAGAATGACTGGTTAATTCAGCGGCTTTTACTAGGATATCCAGAAAATTTCCGGTTCATAAAAGGAACTGTTTCGGATTTGGCGAAGTAATATAGTCATATGTTTTATCGTGACAATAATGGAATACTGTTTGGTCAGGGAGTAGAAAGATGAAAAGGACACGAATACGGTGCCGTGTTTGGTAGAGAATTTTGGAAAAGAGGAGCAAAGTTTATGATAAGAAAGACAGTATTTCTTCTATTGGTTTCACTTTGCCTTATGACAAAAACTTTTGCTGGTGAATTACAGATCATTGATAAGCCAATACTATGGTCTGCTGTTAGAGAGCAGCTTATCCGTGAGTATGCCATAACACACTACAATCTGGATCGAATAGATATCATTCCGCAAGCTATTGTTGTGCATTGGACAGCATCGAGTACTTGGGAATCCGCTTATAACCATTTTTATCAAGAGGCACGCGCTGATGGGACGCTAAATGTTGCCTCCCACTTTCTGGTGTCACGGGATGGGAAAATATTCAGACTCACACCTGAAACAGCGCTTAATAGACACATTATAGGCTACAACTGGTGTGCAATTGGCATAGAAAATGTAGGTGGAGTTAATGGCGTAGAAGATTTAACGGATGCGCAACTTGAAGCAAATGTTGAGCTAATCAAATATTTACATAAAAAATACACGACAATTTCCTATGTCTTTGGTCATTATCAGCAGGATGCAGCCCGAAGTAGCGGATTATACATTGAAAATATACCTGACTATCGCTCAGAAAAAATAGATCCGGGCCGTATTTTCATGACTGTTTTGAAAAGTCGCTTGCAAGATGAAGGTCTTAAATTTTATGATAAGTAGGATGCGGTTGAGAAGGGGGCGGCAGGCAATTGGGTACCATCGACTATCTAATTTTGGGAAGAGATGACAATGCCCTGCTGGATATTTTGGAACATCGATAAAAACAAATGAAAAAGCCGCTGAATTGGCGGGCTCGTATGCCCGAGTAATCCAGCGGCTTTTTCTAGGTCATTCGGTTTTATCAGCGGACAAAAACATTGCGGCAGATAGCATCGCTGAGGGTTTCTTCCCAGATGTAGTTATTGCTGAATTTACCAGCACTGCGTGTGTCTTCGTCCTCTTCAATGGCTTCGCCGTTCATGATGTAGACAAAGCCATCTTTGGTGTTTTGACGGATAGCCAGCATGGAGAGCAGACCGAACGCTTCACCGGTGTGTCCTACCAGGTCGATTTCCGTATCTTTACAGAAGCGGGCTGTGCTTTTGCCGTCCATCTGGTAAATGCCCAAACCATAGGAGAGAATCGTGCCGCCATAGTTGTTGCCGTTCTTGATTTTGTCGTCATAAATCCATTCGCGCCCCAGCATGGTCTTGACCGAGGCCGGGGTGAGAATCTGTTTGCCCTTGTAGGTGCCATCGTTAAGCAGCATGGAAAGCGCATGGGAAAGCTCCTCACAGGAAATCCGCAGGCCGCCTGCCGGGGAAAATACCGTAGCATTGGTGCCGGGAACATAATCCTTCAGACTGTAGGTGTCCTGGAAATTTTCGGCATAAGGATTCTGCAGGGCAACCGTATCTTTTTTCGGCTGTCCCTGGGGATAGCCATCCTGCGTAGCGCGCCAGGGACCGTTTTCATTCCAGACGCCGGCAGCATCTTTTTTCTGGTAAACTGCACCGAGTTTCTTGAATTCCTTCTGGCTGAAATTACTGGGCAGATAGTCAGCTTTTATATCCAGCTGTTTTAAGATATGGCTCTTTTGATACTGGTCAAAGCGTTCGCCTGTAACTTTTTCGATGATGGTTCCTAAAAGGCCATAATTCAGATTACTGTAAGCAAAGAATTTGCCCGGTTCCTGGCCAGCAGGGGCAAAGTGCGCACCATCTTCGTAGAACTTGCCGTCTTTGTGGAAGAATTCCTGCAGCCCCATCTGTGGTGGAATGCTGTAAATCTTGCCATCACGCAGGGAGGATTGGTGAGAAGCCAACATTCTCACAGTAATGGGCGTATTTGGGTAATTGGGATTCCTGAGCGTGAATCCCAAATATTTGCTCACATCGTCGTCCAGGTTAAGTTTTCCCTGTTCGGCCAGCTGCATAATCGTGAACACGGTAAACATCTTGGAGACGGAAGCTGCGCGAAAACGGCTTTCGCGGGTAAAGGGCCGATTCTTTTGGGGATTTTGGCTGTCGATAATAGCTGAACCTTGAAAGTTGCTGTAAACTTCTTTGCCATCCTTAAAGGCGATTACCCCTAGCCCTGGAACCTTCGTTCCGGTATCCCCGACCATTTGGGCAAGCTCGTTGTCCAAATCGGCCTTGCTTTCCTTACTCATAGCCAGGCAGGTGTTCATGAGCAGGCAGAATATCGCCAGAACAATTGCGGGGATTCGTTTCTTCATACCGTTCAACTCCTTTTACGAATTTCATGCAAATGGTCTTGTACCTTGTCATATTTCTTTTATAATAGATTCTCTTTTCTGAAAAGTCAATAAAACATGCGCGGTCAGCTAATGAAGTCTTTACTATGCAATCATGAATATTTTTCCAGTTTGCCAAAACACTTGCTTTAATAGCTATTGAAACAGTCAGAAAATTGGCCGATTTGATGTTTCGACGTGTTTTGTAATATAGTGGGGAGGGAATAACGTGAGTGATGAAATTTGATGTGATGAGGAGTGTTAGGATATGAAAAAAGTTCTTTTCGTCTGTCATGGCAATATCTGCCGGTCGACGATGGCTGAGTTTGTGATGAAGGATATGGTGGCAAAGGCTGGGCTTACGGAGGAGATCCTCGTGGAGTCGAAGGCCTGCCGTACCGACGAGATCGGCAGCGATACGCATCCGGGGACAAAACGGGTGCTGCGCGCGCATGGTGTGCCGTTTACGTCGCGACAGGCTCGGCAGATACGGTACACAGATTATGAGGAATATGACTTGATCATCGCGATGGATGATGAGAATATGCGTGATTTATCAAGACTCACAGGCGGCGATCCCCAGGGCAAGTGTCATCTGCTGCTCGAGTATGCTGATGAGGCGCGTGAGGTTGCTGATCCGTGGTATACGGGGAACTTCGAGGCAACTTACGCGGACGTTACTAGAGGATGTCGTTCTCTGCTGGACAAGATTCAGTCAATGCGGTAATATAGATAGGTAATTATTGCTGGATGTGTATCATTGTAAACTTTTGCGAAGTACATGTTGGCATATGACAGTTCCTATATTATTGCAGAGAAGGTGTTTTATTGGAATCAAGAGGAAGTTTTTCGACCCGTCTGGGCTTTATCCTGGTGTCGGCGGGGTGTGCAATCGGACTAGGGAACGTCTGGCGTTTCCCGTATATCACGGGTGAGTACGGCGGCGCGGCTTTTGTGCTGATCTACCTGGTGTTTTTGGCTATCCTTGGCCTGCCTATCATGGTCGCAGAGTTTGCCGTGGGCCGTGCGAGCATCCGCAGCGCGGCGATGTCGTTCGATGCGCTGGAGCCGAGGGGCACGAAGTGGCATCTCTATAAGTATGGAGCCATCGCGGGCAATCTGTTGCTGATGATGTTCTATACGACGGTATCGGGCTGGATGCTGTACTATCTGTATAAGATGGCGTCCGGGGGCCTTTCAGGACTTGATGCGGCAGGCGTTGGTGGCGTGTTTGGAGCGCTATTGCAGGACCCGATGACAATGGCGGGGTATATGGTCGCGATTGTCGTGCTTTGCGGTGGTGTCTGCTATCTCGGTGTGCAGGCCGGTGTCGAGCGCATCACGAAGTCGATGATGAGCTGCCTGCTCGTGCTGATGGTCGTGCTGGCCATCCACAGTGTCCTGCTGCCGGGCGGCGAGGAAGGTCTGCGCTACTATCTCTATCCGGACTTTGGACGGCTGGCGGAATTCGGCCTCAAGGAAGTCATCTTCGCGGCGATGGGACAGGCGTTCTTCACCTTGTCCATCGGTATCGGTGCACTGGCCATCTTCGGCAGCTACATCGGCAAGACAAAGCGCCTGACGGGCGAGGCAGTCTGGGTCGTACTGCTTGATACGTTCGTTGCCATCATGGCGGGGCTTATCATTTTCCCCGCTTGCTTTGCCTATGGTGTCGACCCGGCCAGCGGCCCGAATCTCTTGTTCATCTCGCTGCCGAATGTCTTCAATGCGATGCCGCTGGGCCGTCTCTGGGGCACGATGTTCTTCCTGTTCATGACGTTCGCTTCGATGTCGACGGTCATTGCGGTATTCGAGAACCTCATCGTCTGCTTCTTCGAGCTCCTGCATAAGGATCGCCGGACAATCATTCGCTGGGGAGTTCCGGTCATCGTCCTGTTGTCGCTGCCGTGCGTGCTCGGCTTCAACGTCTGGAGCGGCTTCCAGCCGCTGGGGCCAGGCTCGGGTGTGCTCGATCTGGAGGATTTCTTTGTCAGCAACAATCTGCTGCCGCTCGGTTCGCTGGTCTATCTTGCTTTCTGCACGAGCCGCTACGGCTGGGGCTGGGATAACTTCATCCAGGAGGCTAATACCGGCAAGGGCATGGCCTTCCCGACCTGCGTGCGCTTCTACGTCACGTATATCCTGCCGCTCATCGTACTCGTCATCTTTGTCAACGGGTATTATGCGCTGTTTTTCAGCAAGTAAGACAATCAAATATTATTTTTCTTTGGCCATCGTCAACGATGGCCAATTTTGTATTTTGGTCAGTATCTGCTGGACGGTATAGCCAATCAGAAAGCCTGTGGCAAGTCCGCAGGGGCCCAGGATGGGCAGGTAGACGAGCAGGCCTGCATGGGCGCTGAGCAATGTGGCGGTGAGCAGCTGGCCCAGGTTGTGGACGAAGCCGCCGGCACTGCTGACGCCCAGCGGGGAAAAGAGGCCTGTATGCTGCAGGATGACCATGATGACGAGGCTCTGCAGTCCGCCGATGAGGCTGTATAGCATGACGGTGGGCCCCCCGCCAAACAGCGAGGCGAGCAGGATGCGCAGCATCAGGATGGCGGCGGCATCCTGCCAGCGGGGCAGGGTGTAGAGGGCGAGCACCGTGATGAGGTTGGCGAGACCCAGCTTGGCCCCCGGTGCCAGGAAGGGCATGGGAATGAGCCCTTCGAGCAGGTAGAGCGCAAGGGAGAGGGCGGTCAGCAGGGCGATATATACGAGTCTGTGTGTGTGGTTCATGGTGGTTCCTTTATCTGGCGGGAAGGACAGCGGTGGTGCCGTCAGGGGAGGTACCCTTGACTTCGATGAGGAGTTTGTGCGGCAGGCAGACGATGATGTCGCCGGGCTTTTGGGCTTTGCCTTGCTGGATACAGATGTGGTCTGGGCAGTCTGCGTCCTGGACGGCGATGGTATCATCGTCAATCTCGATGGTGTTGTAGTGGCCGTCAGGCGTTCTGGCCGTGATGGTTTCATGCCCATGGTGGGCGCTTAGCGGCACACGCCGCCAGAGCTGGCCGTCAATCGTGATATCGGCATAGACGGCAGAGGTCTGACTGTCCGGCAGGAATAGCAGGGGCAGCAGAGACAGGAATAACAAGATAATTATGAGCAGGATATCCGCTCTTTTCAGCATTTTCATCATAGTCACCATTATAGACTTTCCTTAGGGAGTTTGCTATACTTAATAACCGTATAAGAGCCGTTAGGGCAGGAGCAAAAGGAGTGCGAGTAGATATGCCGAATCGTCCAGCCTGGGCCCGGATCGATCTGGGTGCGTTGGCGCATAATTATAGCGAAATCAAGAAACAGCTGCAACCGGGAGTGAAACTCTGCGCTGTGGTCAAGGCTGATGCCTATGGCCATGGTGCGGTGGCTGTGGCGCGGACCGCTGTGGCGGCCGGGGCCTCTTATTTGGCTGTGGCGACGCTTTCAGAGGGTATCGAGCTGCGGGTAGCGGGCTTTACGACGCCGATCCTGCTGCTGGGACTCGTGATGCCTGAGGATGCAAAGGATATTGTCGACTATGGCATCACGCAGGCTGTCTGTGACCGGGAGCTGGCACACGCCTTGTCGCGCGAGGCGGTGCGGCAGGGGCGCAGGGCCAAGGTGCATCTGAAGGTCGATACGGGCATGGGGCGCATTGGTGTGCGTCCTGAGGAAATCGGTGCGCTGGCAGCTGATATCGCAGCTCTGCCGGGCATAGAGATCGAGGGCATGTTCTCGCATTTTTCGATGGCGGACTGCAAGGACAAGAGTTATACGCAGCAGCAGCTCGTGAAGTTCCGGCAGGCGATTGCAGCGGTCGAGGGTCGGGGCATACCTTTAGCAATCAAGCATATCGCGGAGTCGGCAGCTATCCTTGAGATTCCAGAGGCGCATTTTGATATGGTGCGCGCTGGCGTCATCCAGTACGGCCTCTGGCCTTCGGCGGAGGTCACGCATCCTATCGACCTGCGGCCGCTCATGGAGCTGCAGGCGCGCGTTGTCTGGCTCAAGACCCTACGTAAGGGGGAGAGCATCGGTTATGGGCGCGCGTTCATAGCTGAGCGTGACTGCCGCATTGCGACGCTGCCTATCGGCTATGCCGACGGCTATATCCGCGCCTATGGTGCGCAGGGAGCGGTCGAGATCCATGGTCGGCGTGCGCCGATTGCCGGCCGCATCTGCATGGATCAGGTCATGGTCGATGTGACGGATATCCCTGATGTCGCCATCGGTGATGTCGCCACGCTGTTTGGCAGCCCGACGCTGTCCATCGATGAGGCAGCGGGCTGGCTCGGCACGATAAATTACGAGGTTCCCTGCCTTATATCGCCCAGGGTGCCGCGTGTATATACAGAGTAAAAAAACTTCCCCAAGCCGGGGAAGTTTTTTTATTGCGCAACTTGCCGGCGCCAGTATTCGAGGTCGGGCGCATTCAGCGGCAGGTCGATGGTCTGTCCGTTGTCGTAGTAAAAGCGGAAGCGGATCTCGCTGGCCTTGCGGATAGCAGGCAGGCTGGCGCGTGGCAGCTCGACGAAGAGCTTGTTTTCATTCTGATAGGGGTGGTCGGCATCGGTGCCGGGCGGTGATTGCTTGACGGCGGCTTTCATCTCCCAGGCGTCGCCATCGGTGTATAGGATGGCCTCTGGCTTGAGCTCGGCACCGTCATAACGCCAGTCCCAAAGCGTAAGCACCGCTCCTTCGAGCTCGCCTGCTTCGGTGTGGGAGCTCTGGAAATCGATGCGGCAGTAGGCGGACAGGCTCTCAGCTGTGCGATGGTCAATGCTCCAGATGAAGGATAGACCGAATACGCCAGCCAGCATCAGGATGATGCCGCCGAAAAACAAGAATCGCTTGATGGCAACAATCATGTGAATGGATAGTCCTTTCTTTAGTCGATGAGATCGTGGAAGGTTTTGTGCAGCGCCTTCTGTTGTTCTTTGTTGATGGAGATCTTGCCGTGGAGCAGGCCGATGAGCCCCGCTTCTTTGAGCTTGGCGACACCGCGGTTGACGGTCTTGACGCTCGTACCGATGTCGTCGGCGATCTGCTGGCGGCTCGTATGCAGGATGAAGGTATCGGCCTCGATGGTGCCGAGGCGCTTGATGAGATAGCTATGCAGGCGCTCAAGGCTCGGCAGGAACTTGACGCGGCCTGCTTCGTTCGAGGTCGGATACATCTTGGCAGCAAGCATCTGCGCGACGGTCAGCGCGAATTCGCTGTCCATGCGCATCCATTGCAGGAAGGTTTCAGCACTCATGGCGATGACCTCGCAGGTCGTGACGGCTTCGTTCGAGGCCGCATAGGCGCCTTGCCCCGACAGGACCTCGAGATCGCCAATGAGATCTGGCGTGTCGAGCGAGGCGAACGTATAGCGCTGGCCGCTGGCGAATTCGTTGGATACGCGTGTGCTGCCGCGTGTCAGCAGGTAGACGTGGGTGGCACGCTCACCTTTGCGCATCAGGGATTCGCCGGGCAGGAAGACCTTGTGGGTGGTCTGTCTCTTGATGTCTTCGGGCATGTGCTCAATCAGGTATTCAAGCTTCATAGCGTAGTCCTTTCTGTCATAATGAATCAGTTTCTATTATATAATATTTTTCGCGAAGAGGGAAATGCGGTTTGGGAGAGTTTTGTTCGGATTTATTCTGTATTGAGACACCTGTCCTTTTATATTGGCGCAAAGATGTGTAGACTAATAAGCAGAGAGAATGAATACGAAGGGAGGAGAACGCGCCATGCGGGATTTGTTTGGCGGGGCGCTGCGGAAGCGGAGCATCTGGCAACGTGAGTTGATTGCAGGAGTCACGGCATTCTTTGCCATCTCTTATATCATCATCGTCAATCCGTTGATTCTTGCCGATGCAGGTATTCCTGCTGAGCTGTCGGTGTTTGCCACGATCTTTTCGTCGGTCATTGGCTGCCTGCTCATGGCATTTGTGGCCAATGCCCCGATCGTATTGACGCCGGGCATGGGAATCAACGCGTTCTTCACCTATACCGTCTGCGTCACCATGGGGTTGCACTGGCACGAAGCCATTGCGATATCGCTGGTATCGGGACTGATTTTTGCGTTTGTGGCCTGTACGAAATGGTGCCTGCGCCTGAGCCAGGCTGTACCGGCGTCGCTGAAGTCAGCGATCACGGCAGGCATCGGCCTGTATCTCGTGGAGATTGGCCTGGTGAAGGCCCAACTCATCCAGCGGGGCACGAGCTCAATCATCGAGCTCGGCAGCCTGACGAATCCCGTGGCGCTCCTGGCGATCTTCGGCTTGCTATTGAGCCTGGCGCTTTATCTGCGCGGTGTCATGGGCAGCTTCTTCATCGCCATCATCGTGACGAGTTTGGTAGGGTATTTCTTCGGCATCCATGACGAGGTGCCGCTTGATCTCAATTTGGCACATCTGTCGCGGTATCCGGAGCTCTTATTGCAGGCGGATTTCTCGCAGATGCTGAGCATACCGTTCTTGTTATCGGTATTTTCCATGTCCATGATCATGATTTTTGAGACCATGGGCCTGCTGGAGGGAATCCTTCCCAACCAGCGCAAGTTCAAGAAAACTTTCGAGGGCTCGGCCTTTACGACCATGTTCTCGAGTTTGCTGGGGACGAGCCCGACGGTGGCGGCCGCTGAAAGCGCAGCCGGCATCGCGAGCGGTGGCCGCACAGGTCTTATGGCACTGACGGCTGCGGTACTTTTTTCCTTGTCCCTGTTTTTTATCCCCCTTTTATCGTTTGTACCTCAGGCTGCCATCGCACCAGTCATTATCATCACGGGTGCTATGATGATGCAGCAGCTTCAGAATGTGGATTTTGATGATTTTTCGGAATGGTTTCCTGCCTTCCTCGTCATCGTGCTGATTCCTTGGTCGAACAGCATCTCCACGGGCCTGGCTTTTGGCTTTGCCGCTTATCCTTTGTTAAAGGTAATGAATGGCCGTGCCCGTGAGGTTCATGTGCTGGGGTACATGCTGGGCTTTCTTTTCCTCTTGAACCTTGTTTTCCAGGCAGGGTTCTAAAGAATTTACATAAAGCTTTTGACAAAAAGGCTTCGGTTGATATCCCTACAAAATCAGCCGAAGTCTTTTGTCGTATAAAAAAGTGTAGTATAATGATGATAGCTATATACTTAGAGTTTATGAGCAAAGAAGGCGATAATGTGGATGCAAAACCTGTGATGCTGATTGTAGATGATGTGGAAATAAACCGGGTCGTGCTGTCCCAGTTTTTCCAAGAGGAATATACGATCGTGGAGGCCGCCAATGGGCAGGACGCCATGGAGGTTCTGGCCGCTCAATCCGTGAGCATAGTCCTCCTTGACTTGGTCATGCCGGTCATGGATGGTTTTGAAGTGCTGGCAGCAATGAAGCGCAACGATCTCTATGCGCAGATCCCTGTCATCGTCGTGACGGCGCGCAATGACGGCTCCAGCGAGGAGCGCGCCATGGAGATGGGGGCGGCTGATTTCATTGCCAAGCCCTATAATCCGACCATCGTGCGCTGCCGCATCAAGAATGTCATGGCACGGCAGGAGAACGAATGGCGCAAGGTCGCGCAGGTGGCGCAGAACGAGCAGCTGGTCGAAATGCACCGCTTCATCGAGAAGGATGCGCTGACGGGCATCGACAACCGGGAGACGTTCTATCGCAAGACTGCGTCTCTCTTGCAGAAGAATCAGGATACTGCCTATAACATCCTGTTCTTCGACATCAGCTGTTTCAAGGTGATCAACGATATGTTCCACCTGGATACGGGCAATCTCGTGCTCAAGACAGCGGCAATCTATTTCCAGGTATTGGCTGGTGAGACGGGAACCTGCGGCCGTATCGAGTCCGATCACTTCGCCCTTTGCCTGCCGGCGTCCCAGGCCGATATGGACAGCATCATGGAGGGGCTCGACAGCACGATCCAGTCGCTCGGCATCAGCCACAATATCGCTTTCTATGCAGGCATCTATCCGGTAGACAACGCCTTCCTGCCGGTGGATCAGATGTGTGATCGCGCGAACATGGCTCTGAACAATGTCAAGGGAAGCTATCTGACGCGGTATTCGTACTATGACAAGAGCATGCGGGAGCGCATGTTTGAGGAGCAGATGATTGTCCGCGACATGGAGTTTGCCCTGCTGGAGCGGCAGTTCTGCGTCTATCTGCAGCCGGTCTGCAACCTGAAGGCGGATCGCATTGTCGCAGCGGAAGCCCTCGTGCGCTGGCAGCATCCGACGCATGGCATGATCCCGCCGGACCGGTTCATTTCTGTGTTTGAGCGCAATGGCTTCATCTCGCGGCTGGACCGCTTTGTCTGGACGGAGGTCTGCCGCTTCCTTCAAGCTCAGAAGCAGCGTACAGGGACGGTCATACCTGTGTCAGTCAATGTTTCACGTTTGCATTTTTATGCTACGGATATGCTGGATTTTCTGCTTGGTTTGCTGCGTACCTATGCGTTGGAACCAGAGATGCTGCGGCTGGAAATCGATGAGAGTGCCTATACAGATAATCCGCATCAGATGGCTCGTTGTGTCCGTGAATTGCGGGAACATGGGTTCATAGTGCTGCTCGATGATTTTGGCAGCGGGTATTCGTCGCTCAATATGCTCAAGGATTTGCCTGTCGATGGCATCAAGCTTGACCGGTCATTTGTCCGTGAGGTCGGTCAGTCTGCGCGGGCGGGAACAATTATGGAAGCCATCGTCGCGATGGTGAAGAAGCTGGCGATGGGAATTGTCGTCGAAGGCGTCGAGACGAAGGATCAATTGGCATATCTGGCCAGCATTGGCTGCGAGGATATGCAGGGGTATTATTTCTCACGGCCGCTGTCGGAGAAGGAGTTTGCTGAATTCCTGATCCGCAAGCAGGGTGGTTTGGAGATGGATGATTGAAGGAGATTTTTTTGCAGACTAAGGCAGGAGCTTTTATCTTTGATATGGATGGCGTCATCATCGATAGCGAGCCAATCCATTCGCGTGTCAAGATGGACACATTCCAGCATTTTGGGCTGGAATTCCAGGAGGCGGATCTCATCCATTATATGGGCCGTACAAGTGACGTTATGTTTGGTGAGGTAATTGCCAAGTCGGGCCGCACAGATATTACGCCGGCAGAGATGGTTGCGTATAAGCATCAGCATTATCTGGAGGTGCTGCAAAGCGGCACAATCGAGCCGGTCAAGGGGACTGTGGAGCTTATCCGCGGGCTTCATGCGGCAGGGATTCCACTGGCGCTGGCGACGTCGTCCTGGCAGGTGGTTATGGAGACAGTGCTCGATCAGTTCGGTATACGGCAGTATTTCCAGTCGGTGCTCTCAGGCGGTGAGCTGCCGAAGAGCAAGCCTGATCCTGCAATCTATCGCATCTCAGCGGAGCGTCTTGGCGTACCGCCTGCACGTTGCTATGTGCTTGAAGACACGACGAACGGCATCAAGGCAGCCAAAGCGGCTGGCATGTACTGCATTGCCTTCCGCAATCCGCATTCGGGAGCGCAGGATTTATCGCTTGCAGACCGCATTGTTGATGATATCCGTGAAATCGATATTGAAAAATGTGAAGAGACGAAGTGAAGGACCTTAACGGAGATCAGACAACAGCATTTTAGGAAAGACAAGAAAAAAGAAAAGGCCTAAAACAATTCGGGATGAAATTCATCCCGAATTGTTTTTTACCATCCTATGCTAGCGAACATTTACAACAAATTGTTAAACCATTAAAATAGAATGGTAAAAATTATGAAAATGCCAGTATAGATATATAAGAAAATGTGTTTACTTAAAAAAAATAAACCTGTGACACATTGTCATAGGTTGAAATAAGCGAGGTTGACTTATGATTGCAGCAAATAGCTACAGTGCCAGCCTGACCAGAGAGCAATTCCTTTTCAAGGAAACACGCATCGTGGCGCAGCTTATGGACACTGGTCTGGATGAAGCAGCAATTTACGAGAAAATAAAAAAAGAAAATTTGTTTCAGCTTCCAACGGAAAAATCTGTACGTAGCCTAATCCGGCCATGTGTCCGTAGGCTGAAAGGTATAGAAGACAAACAAGCAATACATATCATTGCTACTCAAATGGTACAGACGGCTCGTCAGCTCTGCCTTTATGCTATGATGAAAGACAGCCGCTTAGTGGCAGATTTTATGGTCACAGTGGTAGGCGAAAAATTCAGGCAGCATAATCCGAATTTCAGTCGCTCCGATGTAAATATTTTCTTTTTGCATTTGACTGAACAAAATGAACAGGTAGCGGCTTGGAGTGATTCTACCGTAGGAAGGATTGGCAGTGTCCTGATGAATATCTTGGTACAGAATGAGTATTTAGAGAATCCCAGAGCGAAAAAGCTTCAGCCCATCAGCCTGTCATCACAGGTAGCAGAGATAATAAAACGAAATCATGATGAGTGGATGTTGCCAGCATTCAATGTGAATTAGAGGAGAACCTATGAGTGATACAAAAGCAAAATTGGATGAGATTCGTCGCATGATGAACAGCTCCGAAGTTATCGAAGGGTTTGGCCTCTCCAATGAAGAAAACATACACATCTACGGCTATCATCCAGAAGATGAGCAGATAGTCCGGCACTTTGTGAAAAAATTGAGAGATTCAAAGCTGAACTGTAATTTGAAGGTTTTTGACCTCTATGAGATATTCCTTTCTCTATGTGAGAAGAAAAAGATAATGAAGGTCATACCCAAATTGGAAGAAAAGAAAGGCTCAAAAGGTCTTTTCCGAGAAATTCAGAAATTTGCTACTGTGGATGCCTTCATATCGGAAATGAAATATGAACCACACGGAGAAAAGGACGTAATTCTCATTACTGGCATAGGCAGTGCTTTCCCCTTTATGCGTATTCATAAATTGCTTAACGCTATACAGCCCTATTTTTCCAACATGCCCATCTTTGTCCTTTATCCAGGCGAGTATGATGGACATGAACTGCGGCTTTTCAACTGCCTGAAGGCAAATCCCTACTATCGGGCATTCAATATCAAATAATCAGAGAGGATAGCAAGGCATGGAAATAAGAAATATCTTTGAGAAAAACATCAACCGTCCTATAAATGGAGTTATTAAAGTTGACCAGAAGGACACAGATGTTATTGAACAGGAATTGGACGAGTATGTCATAACCGATGAACTCCGCAAACACTTTAAGGCGTTCTTTAAATATTATTGTCAGGCGTACGACAATCCAACGGCTGATATGGGTGTATGGATTTCGGGGTTCTTCGGCAGTGGTAAATCTCACTTTCTGAAAATGCTGTCCTATTTGCTTTCGGATATGGAAGTAAATGGCAAACGCACCTCTCAGCGTTTTATCGAAAAGCTCAAAGATGTGCCGGAGCTTCAGGAGGAGATAAAAAAATCGGCTACGGGAAATACCGATGCCATCCTCTTTAATATTGATATAGAAGGCCCCAGCGATAAGACGAAAACAGCAGTGCTTCGCGTCTTTGCCAAGATGTTCTACAATCACCTTGGCTTTTATGGTGAAGACCTAAAGACTGCCCGCTTGGAGCAATTTGTCAGCCAGCAGGGCAAATGGGAAGAATTTCAAGAAGTATTTGCAGACGTTCATGGTGATAGCTGGAAGGAATCCAGAGATGTATTTGGCTTCCTTGAAGATGATATTATCGTGGTATTAGGTCGTGTACTGGGCATGAGTGAACAGTCTGCTCGTGATTGGTTCAACGGTACGGAAAAGGCAGAAATCAGCATTGCCCAGCTGGTGCGTGAAATCAAGGCCTATGTGGACACCAAGCCGGACAACTACCGTCTGCTCTTTATGATGGATGAGGTTGGACAGTATATCGGTACCGATACGGACATGCTCTTAAACTTCCAGTCCCTCACAGAAAAGCTGGGGTCGGAATGCGGCGGCAAGGTATGGGTTATTGCTACGGGACAGGAAGCACTGGATGAAGTGGTCAAGGTACGTCAGGATGAGTTCTCACGCATCATGGCACGTTTCAAGACACGTCTGTCCCTCACATCGTCTTCTGTTGATGAAGTAATTCAGCGGCGAATCCTTGCCAAAAATGATGAAGGTAAGGCTGCCCTCTCCAAGGCATATCAAGAGACGCAGGCATCTTTGGATAACCTTTTCTTGTTCAAGAATGCTACTGCTAATTTGCAGGGCTTCAAAACGGAAACAGATTTTACAGCAAATTATCCTTTTGTCCCCTATCAGTTTGTTTTGCTGCAGAAGGTATTCTACGAGGTTCGCAAACACGGCAATACCGGTAAGCACTTAGCTGGCGGTGAGCGTTCTATGCTCTCCAGTTTCCAAGAGGCTGCTATACAGATACAAACAAAGGACGAGTATGCACTTGCTCCCTTCTACCGTTTTTATGACACCATGAGAGGTTTTCTGGACAGCTCCATCAATCGTGTCATTGATAGCTGTGAGAAAGCAGCGAATAATGATGCAGGTTTGGAACTTTACGATGTCGATGTCCTCAAATGTCTCTATCTCATTCGTTATGTAGAAAATGACCTGCCAGGTAACGCTGACAATATCATGATTTTGATGGCTGACAGCTTGGATATGGACAAGGTAAATAGCCGTCAGAAAATCAATGCCTCCTTGGAGCGCCTGCTGAAACAGCATTATATTGGCCGTACAGGGGATGTGTTCAAATTCCTTACGGATGAAGAACAGGATATTCAGCGAGAAATTGATAGCACTAACGTAGACACCAGTAAGATAACCGAGCGAATCGGCAGCCTTATTTTTGGCGATATTTATACGGCCAAAAAATACCGCTATGATGTGCGTGATTTCACCTTTATCGGCATGGTAGATGACCTTTCTATCGGCGGCAATCAAGGCGATATTCTTATCCAGTTTCTGACCAGTGATTCGGACAGAACGGAAAGTGAACTGCGCCTTATCACGGAATCAAAAGGCCGGGCCATTGTCGTTCTGTCGCAGGAATCCCGATATTACGAATTGCTGGAAGAGGCTATGCGCATCCGGCAGTACGTGAATATTAATGCCGGTAAAGTAAAGTCAGCTGCAGCAGTGGGGATCATTGCCATACAGGAAGCAAATGCGGGAAGGCTCGAAGAACGAGTCATGGAAGAACTGGCCACGGCTATCGAGCAGGGCATTTACTATGTAGACGGCGAGAAGATAAGCCTTCGTGCCGGTGATGCCAAGAATAAAATCAATCAGGCGTTTGAATATCTGGTTACCCACGTGTATAGGAATTATGACCTCATCACCCATCATGTAGAAAACAATGAGGAAATTGCAGATATTCTCAAGGGGAATTCGCAGTTAGCCCTCTATACAGGCAAAGAAGAAAATGCAACAGCAGCCAAGAAGATAGAAGACTTTTTGGAGCTTCGTCTGCAGCAGAAGCAAAGAACCACGATGGGCGATATTCAGAAGCGCTATCAGGATATTCCCTACGGTTGGCGAGAAATTGATATTGCTGCTTGTATGGCTGTGCTTATCTTCAATCAAAAAGTTACCGTAAAATACGGTGGTGATACCGTAAGAGCCAGTGACCCAAACATCATTGACTATCTGCGTAAACGTACGGAAATAGGTAAGACGCTGGTACAGAAGCACAAAATGATGAGCGCCCAGAAAATAGATGCGGCAGTATCTTTCCTTGAAGAATATTTGCAGATTATGGATATTCCCAAGGATGAAAATGGCTTGGTGGAATTTATCCTCACAAAGTTCAAGATTCAAAAACAGCACTACAAGGAGCTGCTCATACGCTATGGCGGCTATCACGCGGTAAAATATCCGGGGAAAATGGTGCTGGGCAAAGCCACGGAATTTATTGATCGGGTACTTGCCAAACAGATAGATAACATCACCTTGGTAGATGAGCTGCTTGCTGTCCGTGATGATTTTGAAGAGATTATGGATTCGCTTGACGATGTGGAATCCTTCTTTGAAAGTCAGGTCAGCCTGTTTGATGAGGCTTTTTACTTTGAACAGAATATGACCCGAGATATGGATTATCTGGAGGAAACCCCGGAGGCCATAGCATCGCTGAATAAAATCCGTGCTATTTTGCAGGTATCGGACACACAGGAATACGACTATGGCCGCATCCACGAGCTGACCGGCCTGATTGCCGATGTCCGCAAGGCACACGAAGCACTATTGGAAAACTATCGTCAGAAGAACTATGAAGTAATCAATCAGTGCATGAACAGCATTCATGCTGCTGGCAAAAATACAGCCTATGTGAAAGAACAGATTGAACTGGCTAACGGCTACTATCTCTCCCAGCGGAAAAAGATAGCAGCCAACAAGAGCATCTTGGAACTGCAAGGTGTAGCACAAGGACTGTTTGACTATCAGGATAAAGCCGTCAGAAGCATCAAGAGTACCATAGACTCCCATGAGCGGAAGCTCAAGGAAAAGGCTGAGCCGACAAAGCCGGAAAAGAAGCCAGCAACACCTATAAAACCGCCAAAGGCCAAAACGCTTTACCGTCAGACCATATTCCCAGCTGTAACCTTGCATTCTTCGGCTGAAATTGAAAGCTATCTGAATAAGGTGGCCAAAGAGCTGGAAGCACAGCTGTCGGCAGTAGATGAAATCAAGATAAGATAATTGTCAAAATGATAGATATATGCTATCATAATGATAAGCATATATGCTTCCCGGCCATTACGGGTAGAATATAATGGACTTGTATGTATAGCCTCCGCAGGCGACGGGGCTTAAATGTAGAATATCGTCTACGTGTAAGAGTGGAAGGAGGCCATGTGCTTCCTTTCACTTTTTTGATTGCTGAGGTATTTTATGAAGATAGTATCCATTAAAGAATCATTGCTTCATGAATATAGAAAAATAGACCAGGAAATGTTGGCGAAAGATCAATACTTTCCTTTGCCGCCACGCTCTACGACCAAAGATGGAAACCGTCATGGTATACACTATATAAAAATGTTTCCCGTTGAAAAAAGGTTTTTGGAACGGTACCGCTTAGATACGCCATCTTCGAGTTTATGTGCTTCTATATTGGAGAAGAATAAGAAGAATGCCAGAAATACTTAAATTCATATGAAAATGGCAATCATCCATTATATGCAACGTCAATAGATGCGATGATAGTGAAATTGTCGGAGCTTTTGTAACAGGTGTCAGGATATTTTTCGAAAATCAAAGATAGGGGTATTTTGTACCATGGATAAGAATAGAATCAAGAAATTTGCGATATGGGCGCGTACAGAGTTAATCATGCGTGTTACGCAGCGAGCCTACTACTACGGCGTGGATGGGGAAAGTCAGGCTAATCCCGATGCCGGGGAGGTAAATGGCAGGCTGCTCACGGAAGATGAACGCCGCAGGAGAAGAAAACTTGTCCTGAAGGTACAGGAAAAAGGCTTCCAGAACGTCATGGAGGAAGCCGCCTATACATGGTTCAACCGCTTTGCTGCTCTCCGCTACATGGAGGTCAACGGTGTACTGCCGACAAGGGTACGGGTATTTAGTAGCCGTGAGGGTGCCTTTGCGCCACAGATTCTTGACGAATGCCTGACCATGGAAAATCTGGATGGCTTGGATAAGTCCGTCCTGTTTGACCTGAAGGAAAAGGATGCCACAGAAGACCTCTATAAGTATCTGCTCATCACCCAGTGCAATGCGTTGGGGAGCATCCTGCCGGTCATGTTCCAGCAGATAGAGGATTATACACAGCTTCTGCTCCCGGATAATCTTCTGCGTGAAGGCAGTGTTATCCATAAGATGGTAACGGAGATAGAGGAAGACGATTGGCGTGACCAAGTGCAGATTATCGGCTGGCTCTATCAGTATTACAACAGCGAACCAAAGGATGCTGTCTTTGCGGCCTTGAAGAAAAATATCAAGGTCAGCAAGGAAAATATCCCTGCCGCTACCCAGCTGTTCACTCCGGACTGGATTGTACGCTACATGGTGGAAAATTCGCTGGGGAGACTCTGGACGGAACATAAATGCGCGGCAGATGACACCAAGAGTGAAAAAGAGCTTGCCGAAGGCTATGAGTGGAAATATTATCTGCCGGAGGCCGAGCAGGAGCCGGAAGTGGCTGCAAAACTAAAAGAATTGCGCGAGAGCCGCAAAGACCTGAATCCCACGGAAATCAAAGTGATTGACCCCTGCATGGGCAGTGGCCACATCCTCGTGTACGCATTTGACCTCTTGGTGCAGATTTATAAGGATGCCGGTTATCGGGAAAAGGACATCCCCGAGCTTATCCTGAAAAATAACCTCTATGGCCTCGATATTGACGATAGAGCCTATCAGCTGGCTTATTTTGCCGTAATGATGCGCGCATGGCATTATAACCACCGCATACTGGTGAAGCGTATCGAGCCGAACCTCTGCGCCATTCAGGAAAGCAATGGTCTTGGCAAGTGGTCAGAGCTTAATATGGATATGAGCGGTGCCCAGCAGTTGAATCTCGAAAGCCAGTTTGTGCAGCTCGCGGATGAACTGATTGAGAAATTCCAAGATGCCAAGGAATACGGCTCCATTCTTGATGTAGCAGAAAAAGATTATGGAGCACTGCTGACCTATATCAAGGAATTGCAGGAAAACAGCGTCCTTGACCTGTCCATGGCTGCTTGGCTGCATGAAGTATGCGAAAGACTGCCGGGGCTGGTGAAACAGGCTCAGATTATGGGGCAGAAGTATGATGTAGTCGTGACGAATCCGCCGTATATGGGTAGTGGGAATATGGGGATGAGGCTCTCTGAGTATGTAAAGATGCACTATCCTGATTACAGATTTGACTTATTTTCTGTTTGTATGGTCAAATTTACAGAGATGACTAAAGATGATGGTTACGCAGGTTTCCTCTCTCCGTATGTATGGATGTTTATTTCTTCGTATGAAAAAATGCGTAAATTATTTATCGAAGAAAAAACAATCGAAACGCTGATACAATTTGAGTATTCTGCGTTTGAAGAAGCTACTGTTCCAATATGTACGTTTGTTTTGCATAATATCTATGCTAACAAGAAAGGAACATACTTGCGACTGGTTGACTATCGGGGAGGGATGGAAGTTCAGAGAAAGAAAGCATTAGAAGCTATTTGTAGCCATGAGGAGCATATGTATTTTGAATCTAATGCTGGAAATTTTAAAAAAGTGCCAGGAAGTCCTATTGCATATTGGGTAAGTGAAAATTTTACAAATGACTTTGATAATCCTAATCTACAAAATGTTTGTCATGTTACTAGGGGATTGACCACAGGAAATAATGAACTGTATTTACGAAATTGGCATGAAGTAAGTTTTGAAAATATGTCTATTGACAGTAATAATATTGAGGAAGCAAAAAATAGTAAGAAAAAATGGTTTCCTCATAATAAAGGAGGAGAATTTAGAAATTGGTATGGAAACAATGATTTAGTGGTGTTGTTTGAAAATAATGGGGAAGCCTTGCGAGAGTATTATAAAATCAATAAGGCGGTAAGATTCACAGGAATAGAACATTATTTTGAAAAGGGAATAACATGGACGGCTTTATCATCTGGAACCAATTCATTCCGGTATAGTCAATGTCATACGTTTGATTCTAACAAGGGGCCGATGTTGTTTGCAGAAGAAGAAAAAATGTATTATATTTTGGGGCTACTTAATTCGAAGGTTAATCATTATTTTATAAGTGTAATTAACCCAACGTTATCACTCCAAAATGCAGATATGAATAAATTGCCGTTCATCTTAAAAGAAAATGCTAAAGAAAATGTTATAGAAAAAGTAAAAAGTAATATCAATATAACTAAAATAGATTGGGATTCTTTTGAAACATCTTGGGATTTCAAGAAGCACCCATTGCTTAACGGCTCAAACATCCTTAGCGAAGCCTATGATAATTACCAGCAGACTACCAATGCGCGTTTTGACACACTTAAAGCGAATGAAGAAGAACTCAACCGCATTTTCATTGACATTTACGGTTTATCTGACGAACTGACCCCAAACGTAGCCGACAAAGATGTAACCGTAGCCCGTATTTACGACACCAAAGAGGAAATCCCCGACAGCATGAAGGGCAATAACTACGTCCTGACCCGTGAGGATGTGGTGAAATCCCTTATCTCCTACGCCGTAGGCTGTATGTTTGGCCGTTACTCCCTTGACGAGCCGGGGCTTATCTGTGCCGGAGGGGAATTTGACCCGTCAAAATATGAAACCTACCACCCGGACGAGGATGCCATTATCCCGATTTGTGATGATGAATACTTCGAGGATGATATTGTAGACCGCTTCTGTGCATGGCTCTCTGCTGCCTTTGGCAAGGAGAACTTTATGGATAATCTACTCTTCATTGCCGATAGTCTCTCCGGCGGCAAGGGGCTTCCCCGTGAGGTGATCCGTAATTACTTCCTCAATGACTTCTACTCCGACCATTGCAAGCGTTACCAGAAGCGTCCGATCTACTGGCTCTTTGATGCCGGGAAGAAGAACAGCTTCAAGGCGCTGGTCTACCTCCATCGCTATGACCGCGACACCCTTGCCCGTATGCGGACGAACTACGTCTACAAACAGCAGGAACTCTACAAGACCCGTATCGAAACCACCCAGAACCGCATCGACACCGCCGCCAGTCAGACAGACAAGAACAAGTGCAAGCGCGAACTCAAAAAGCTCCATGAGCAGTTTGACGAAATCCATGTCTACGAGGAAAAAATCCACCACTACGCTGACCTGCGGCAGGAAATCGATCTCGATGACGGCGTGAAGCATAACTACGCCCTCTTTGCAGATATTTTGGCGAAGATAAAGTAACTGCTGAATTGTCCACACAGTGAGTGGACAATTCAAAAGCTACGCATAAACGTGGTTCAGAAGGTGATTTTTATTGAATTCCGGGGACAATAATGATATACTATAAGTGAAGTAGAGATGCTTCCGATGTGAGAGCATCGTAAAAAGCCGGTTTGTGAGTGGAGCAAATCAAAATCCACACCAGAACGTGCGATGGCACAAGGCTGGCGGCAAGCAGAATGTCGTACCTGCGTAGGGGGTTAAACCTACACCAGAACGTGCGATGGCACAAGGCTGACGGCCAGCAGAAAACTCTCGAAAAAGAAATTATAAGGGAGAGCAGTTGTCTGTTCTCCTTTTTTGGTGGTTCTATGGCAGATAATAAAATTAGGGAACAAATAGTTAAAGCGGCGTATCAATATTCGTTGCTGGCAAACAAAATTTATATGTACGTTTGTGGTGAACAATATTTTGAGTTGTTGTTTGCCGTAGGTTGTTTCAGGCATTTAACAGGTGTTGATTCATCACTGCCTGCGGAAGATTTTTACAAAAATGCTTTGAATAAGAGTTTGACTGATAAGCAAATACAATTTACGCCAAGGCAGACTATGAAAAAGGCAAAAAAGAAATTGCCTTGCTTAATTAGATTGCCAGAGCTTACCGATTCAACAGTTTGCATAGTCCGTGATATGGAAACAAATACTTTGGTTTATAAATTAGGGCTAACAAATTTAGAATTTACACTAGGCGTAGCACAGCCAACATTTATCAATAAGTTTCCTGAAAATGTATATATTCCTCGTTCTTTACGGGTAAAGGACAAGGCTATTGAGAATAGTGATAGCGGAGAATTTGTTGATTTTATTTTAGAGAAAAATCTCGATAATATAGGTGCCAAATATTCAAAAATAACCTATAGAGATAAGATGAAAAAGTTTCCAGATGTGTTGCTGCCTATGCTGGACGAAAATATTGCTGACAAAGTAAGAATTGACAGCATAGGGGAAAAATGCTATTCTTAAAGCGAGTTATATCTTCACCGTTGATACTGGAGGCTTGGTTAGGGAAGTGTCCAGAGTAGGTCTTTTTACACGGTTTGCATTGAGCCAAAGCCTGACTAGGCGTAAGCCAAACGAAAAATGCTGGTAGACTCGTAGCCCAAGGCTGGATGGCCTTGGGCTATTTTTGAGCCAAAAAGTTTATGTTTTTGAATATAGAGATTGTAGATAGGAACATAGATATGGATATAGCAGAAATTGTGCAGGAGCTGAATCGGAGATTTGCCCTGCCGTTAAAAGAATACTATGAACGGCACATTATATTCTGGCATGACCCGGAGGGAGAATTTGCCGAGGAAATTGATACGCTATCGCTGGATAATGCCAAGGTATTGAAACTTACGGGAAAGAATCAGTTTTTGACCAAGAAAATACTTTCCCATGATGACCTAGAGAGCAACTATCTGGTGTATGTGCCCTTTGATTATGAGTCATTAGAGGATAACTGGTTGCTGGATATTGAAATTGCCAGCGGCAGCTTCCGGGCTGACCTTATATCCATGTGGATGGATGAGGCGAAAATCCCGGATGAGCTTTCTTATCGGAAGCTTTTGAAGCAGTATCGAAAGTTTTTCAATGCACGGGAACGCAGACAGCAGTTTATCAATATCAGCGTAGGCGAATACACTCAATCAAAAATTATGCTTGGTATGATGGCGGTGCTGGTAAAGAGCAAGAGCATTGATGTGGGCGATATACTGCGTGCAGTCCTTACTGCCGGAACGGTTATGGAGGAAAACGAAGCTTATCAGAAGTTGGAGAGCTTCAACTTAACAGGCGTTTTCTGGTCTATGGTACGGCAGATTACTGGTTACGATGAAAAGGATGGAAGTAACCTTTCTCGTTTGCTGCTCTACTTGTTTGTAACAGCGGCCAGCCGTGTGCTGCCCAACCGGGCTTTCAAGGAAATAGAAACCCTCAAAGGCGATGGATTTGAAACATATGCTTTTGACTTTATATCGGAATGGATGCACGGTGTGCGAAGAAGGGAATTTCAGCCGGTAGCGCAGAGGGTGGAAAAAGCCTTGAATTTTGCTCACCGTCTGAAAGGCTTGTCGTTAGATGAACTGGGGAGCTTTGACCTGCTTCCCTGCGTTGATGGGGTGGTTTTAGAGCGTCTGCTGCAGGACTGCCTTGACAACCTTGTGCATCCCGAGACTATTCGCAAAGTATGTGAACGCCGCCGGAGTGCTTTCTGGTACGATGAATGGGAAAGCCTGTATGAAGGGCTTTGGCAATATGGCAATATGCTTGCCTTTGCCGAGGAACATCGGACTGGCTTCCATCTGACCAATCCCCGAGAAGTATGGGAGGCCTATACCGGAAACTACTATCGCATGGATAGTTACTACCGCAAATTCCATGCTGCCTTTGCTAAGACTTTGGGGAGAAACCTGCCGGAAGTTTTGGATGATGCTTATAAGCAGCTCTCGGAAATGGTCGAGAACCATTACACCAATGACTATCTGGCCCAGTTGGGTGAAAACTGGACAAAGAATATAGCGCATGATTTAAGTGAGTTCGGCAAGATACAGGAGATTCCTCAACAGACGGATTTCTACAAGACGAAAGTGGCTGGTGCAAAGTACCGTATCTTTGTCGTAATATCGGATGCTATGCGCTATGAAGTGGCCGCAACGCTCGCTGATGAACTGGCAAGGGAGATCCCCAGTGAAGTGAACCTTGGAAGCTGTCAGTCCATGTTCCCGAGCATTACGAAATTTGGCATGGCTGCATTACTGCCCCATGAAAATCTGTCTGTGAAGCTGGACGGCAGTGGCAATTTGGCGGTACTCGCAGATGGACAGTCAACGGATGCCGGTAATCGTGATGCAATACTGAAGGGAGCAAATCCCAAGAGCGTTGCACTGAAGGCATCTGAACTGAACTTGATGAAACGCAGTGAGCGCACAGCGAAGGTCAAAGGCATGGAAGTAGTCTATATCTACCATGACACCATTGATGCTGCCAGCCATACCGATGATAAGAAGGTCTTTACGGCTTGCCATGAAACGATTGATGAACTAAAAAATCTCGTGCGCATTATCATCAATGAGTTTGGCGGTACCAATATCATCCTGACTTCTGACCATGGCTTCCTTTATACGGGCAGGCCGCTGGCAGAAGATAGCAAGGCAGGCAGCGGCCTTGCTAAGGAAGATATTGTTGAGCTGTCCCGGCGTTATGTTATTACAGACAAGGAGGCCGAGGCAGACCATCTTTTGGCTGTGAATTTCATGCCGGAAAATGGTGATTTCAAGGGTTTCGCTCCCAAGGAACAGATACGGCTCAAGGTCAAGGGCAGCGGCATGAACTTTGTCCATGGCGGTGTGAGCCTTCAGGAAATGGTGGTTCCAGTTCTCGAATTTAAGCATGTTCGCTCAGATTCGGCGGCCTTTAGGAAGAATCGGAAGCAGTACGCCATGAAGCCGGTACAGGTGAGACTCCTAAGTTCCGGCCATAAGGTCAGCAATATGGACTTTGGCTTGAACTTCTATCAGGTCGAGGCTGCAGGTTCCGGCTTTGTACCGGCAAACTATGATGTGTACTTTACGGATGCCTATGATAATGCCATTAGTGACGTTCAGCGCATCATAGCCGATAAGGTCAGCCCGGAAAGCACAGACCGTTCATTCCGCTGTAACTTCAACCTCAAGGCAGGCGATTATAGCCGTAGTGCCCAGTATTTCCTCGTTATTCAAAATGCAGACACAAGCGAAGTGGTACAGAAGGTCGAGTTCCAGATTGATACGGCATTCCAGAAGGAAGAGTTCAATTTTATGGAATGACTTGTGGTGGGGAGCCATAGTACCTAAAGATATGTAATAAAAAGGCGCTGTGGATAAAATGCTTTTGCATTTTATCCACAGCGCCTTTTGGTTACATGTATTTTTAAGATAAGCGAGAATGATTGCTGGGATGATTTTTTAGATGATCGTGAAGCTTTCAATGGCGCCGTACTGGATGAAAGCCGAGGCGTCGGTCGGCTCGCCGGTGAGGATGGCCTGCTGGACTGCATCCATGTCAGCGATATGGATACGGCCGGCAGCCTGCTCTGCTTCTACTTTGCTGAGCAGTGCCTTGCGCGCTCCCTTGAGATCGCGGTAGATTTCCTGATTGTAGAACACATTCATGGATGTCCGGCTTTTTTCTTCATCGCAGTTGAAGAAGATATAGGCTTTTTTCTCTTTCATAAAATAATCCCCCTTGAAACTTCCAGATACTCACTTAAAGTTTTCGGATATGTAGCTATTATAGCACAAATTTTCCCGCTTGATAAATGACGCGATAAATGACGTGGCAATTTGGTTGACAAACAATAATGAATAGAGTAAAGTGAGAGATGTATAGAATTGTTTGAAATCGTTGGCAATTCACAATAGGAGTCCTGGAGGGATATGTCATGGCTATTATCAGAAAAGAAGCATTCGGCAAACTCAGTGATGGACGGGCAGTGGAACTCTATACGCTGCGCAATACGAAAGGCACCGAGGCCAAGATCACGACTTATGGCGCACGGCTGGTGAGCTGGCGCGTGATGGGGCCGCAGGCGAAGTTCATCGATGTGGTGCTGGGCTATGCGGATGCCGCGGCTTATGAAAAGGACGATACGAGCATGGGCGGCGTCGTGGGCCGTCATGCCAATCGCATCGCCGGTGGCAAGGTTACGATCAGCGGCAAGGAGTATCAGCTGGACCGCAATACGGGCTCGCAGATGCAGAATCATATCCATGGCGGCTTTCAGGGCTTCCACGATCAGCTGTGGACGGCTGAGGAAATCTACGAGGGCGTGAAGTTCACCTATCAGGCCAAGGACGGCGAAGGCGGCTATCCGGGAAATATGACGGTAAACGTTATCTATTCGTTGTCGAATGACAATGAGTTGTCTATCAGCTATGAAGCGACCTGTGACCAGGACACAATTTGCAACCTGACCAATCACACGTACTTCAACCTGGATGGCTTTGCAGCCGGCCCGGTGCTCGATCAGAAAATCCAGATCTTTGCGGACCAATACACTTGGGCCGATGCAGAGTCGCTGCCTGATGGTCGTATCCTGGATGTGGCCGGGACACCGATGGATCTGCGTGAGCCGGTGCGCATCGGCGAGCACATCGATGACGATTTTGATGAGCTGCAGATGGGCAAGGGCTATGACCATAACTGGGTGCTGCGCGATGAACCGGCTATGGTCGAGATGAAGCCAGGCATGTTCGGCTTCGATCCGCATTGCCCCATCGACTACATCAAGGGAGGCTTGAAGAAGGCAGCCTATGCGGAGTCGGAGAAGACAGGGCTCACGCTGACCTGCTATACGACGCAGCCGGGCATCCAGTTCTACACGGGGAATTTCCTCTGCGGCGGCATCAAGGGCAAGGATGGCGTCGAGTTCCAGTACCGCACGGGCTTCTGCCTTGAGACGCAGTATTATCCCAATGCGCTGGCGAATCCGGCGTTCCCGCAGCCTATCCTCAAAAAGGGTGAAACCTGGAAGGCCCAGACCGTTTATGTCCTGAGCCCGAAAGACTGAGGAGGCGTTGCGATGCAAGGCAGATATACTATGACCTTTCCCGATTATACGATCGGGGTAGAGGCGTATGAAAAGATCCGCGAGATCTGTCCGCGCTATGGCAAGAGTGTGGTTGTCATCGGTGGCCGCCGGGGCATCGAGGCAGCGCAGGCGAAAATGGCGGCAGCTGTCGATGGGGTCGGGCTCGAGTTTACGGGTTTCCTGCTCGCTGGCGGGGAGACTTCCTATGAAAACATCGAAAAGCTCCGCCGCGACCAGGCCGTTGAAGACGCCGATATGATCTTTGCTGTGGGCGGCGGCAAGGCCATCGATACAGCTAAGCAGGTCGCACATTTGCAGCACAAGCCGTTCTTCACCTTCCCGACGGTGGCGGGGAGCTGTGCCGCAGCGGCCAGCATCGCCACCATCTATCATGCGGATGGCACGTTTTGCGAGTATGCGTATTCCGATGAGCCGCCGGTGCATGTATTCCTCTGCACGCGGATGCTGGCGCAGGCACCTGTCGAATTCCTGCTGCGCGGCATCAGCGATACGATGGCGAAATTCTACGAGGCGCAGATTGCCTCGCGCGGCAAGACGCTCTGCCATAGTGATGGAATGGGGCTTGCTCTGTCGCAGATGTGCTTGGAACCGCTGTATGCCTATGGGGAGCAGGCCGTAGCCGACAACAAGGCACATGCGGCGACGAAGGCTTTCGAGGAGGTCGTGCTCGCCATTGTCATGACGAGTGGGCTCGTGTCGAATCTAGCTGCGCCGGAGTACAACGGCCATATCGCTCATGCCCTGTTCACCGAACTGACGAATATCACGGCGGGCGAGGCGGGCTGCCAGAAGCACAGCGGGCTGGCGGCCTATGGCATCCTGTTGCTGCTTCTATGCGATGGCCAGCAGCAGGAGTTTGCGCGGTTCTATGATTTCTGCCGGAAGATCGGGCTGCCGACCAGCCGCCGGGATATCTGCGCCAGTGAGGAGGATATCCATCGCGTGTTCCAGGCGACTGAGAAGAAGCAGGATGTGAAGATCCTGCCGTACAGGATCACGCAGGACATGCTGCATCGGGCGGCTAATGAACTGGAACAGTATAATAAAAGGTAATGCGTAGCGGGGAGGCGTGATTATGAATATCCATGAGTATCAAAGCAAGGCAATCCTGAAAGCATATGGTGTGAATGTACCGAATGGGTTACCAGCGTTTAGTGTGGAAGAGGCAGTCGAGAATGCAAAGAAGCTTGGTTCGGAGATCGTTGTTGTCAAAGCGCAGATTCATGCGGGTGGCCGTGGTAAGGCCGGCGGCGTCAAGCTGGCCAGGAATATGGCTGAAGTGGAGCAGTATGCCAAGGAGATCCTCGGCAAGACACTTGTGACAAAGCAGACCGGTCCGGAGGGCAAGAAGGTAAACCGCCTGTTGATTGAGGAAGGCTCGGCAATCAAGAAGGAATACTATCTTTCTTTTGTCATCGACCGCCAGACGGCACGCGTCGTCATGATGGGCTCGGAAGAGGGCGGCATGGAGATCGAGAAGGTCGCGGCGGAGATGCCCGACAAGATCTTCAAGGAGTACATCGATCCGGCCGTAGGCCTCGCGCCTTTCCAGGCGACGCGCATGGCTTATGCGCTGCACTTCCCGCAGCCAGCTATCCGTAAGGTTACAAAACTTATGGGCTGCCTGTACAATGCTTTTGTCGGCAAGGATTGCAGCCTGGCCGAGATCAATCCGCTGGTCGTCACGCAGGCGGATGATGTCGTGGCGCTGGATGCCAAGCTGAACTTCGATGACAGTGCCTTGTTCCGCCATCCCGATATCGAGGAGCTGCGGGATGAGACCGAGGAAGATCCGAAGGAGCGCCGGGCTGCAGCGGCTGCGCTCAACTACGTAAACCTGGGCGGCGATGTGGCCTGCATGGTCAATGGTGCCGGCCTGGCGATGGCCACCGTCGATATCATCAAGTACTATGGTGGCGAGCCGGCTAACTTCCTGGATGTTGGCGGCGACAGCACGCCCGAGAAGATTGCTGAGGCCTTCAAGATCATGCTCGATGGTGGTCAGGCCAAAGGGATTTTCGTCAATATCTTCGGCGGTATCAACAAGTGCGACCTCGTGGCCGAGGGCATCGTCGAGGCGGCCAAGATCATCTCGCCGGACGGCAAGAGCCTGCCCGTGCCGGTCGTCGTCCGTTTGGAGGGCACTAACGTCGAGCGCGGCCGTGAGATCCTGCGGAATACGCCAATAGCGAATGTCATCATGGCGCCGACCATGGAGGGCGGTGCTGAGGAAATCGTGAGACTGGTCAAAGAGGCGGAGGCGTGAATCATGGGTGTTTTAGTAGGTAAAGATACAAAAGTCATCGTTCAGGGCATCACGGGCAAAGCTGCGACGTTCCATACGCGGCAGATGCTCGATTATGGCACGCAGATCGTCGCTGGCGTTACGCCAGGCAAGGCTGGCCAGCTGGTAGAAGGCGTGCCAGTCTTCAACACGGTCAAGGATGCGGTGGCAGCAACGGGGGCTACGGCTTCGGTCGTCTATGTGCCGGCACGCTTTGCAGCTGACTCCATCATGGAGGCTGTTGATGCGAAGCTCGACCTCGTCGTCTGCATCACAGAGCATATCCCAGTGCTCGATATGGTCAAGGTTCGCCGCTATATGGAGGGCAAGAAGACCCGACTGATAGGGCCGAACTGCCCGGGCATCCTCACGGCAGGCGAGGCCAAGCTGGGCATCATCCCGGGCTATATCTACAAGAAAGGCCATGTCGGTGTCATCTCGCGCTCGGGGACGCTGACCTACGAGGCCTCCTTCCAGCTCACGGCGGCTGGCATTGGCCAGACCACAGCTATCGGTATCGGTGGAGATCCCGTAAAAGGCACGGACTTCATCGATGCGTTGCAGCTGTTCAAGGACGATCCCGAGACGAAAGCTGTGCTGATGATCGGTGAGATCGGTGGCACGGCCGAGGAAGATGCGGCCAAGTGGATTGCTGCTAATATGCCGGACAAGCCGGTCGCAGCCTTCATCTCGGGGCGCCAGGCGCCTCCGGGCAAACGCATGGGGCATGCTGGGGCCATCATCAGCGGCGGCAAGGGAACGGCTGCCGATAAGATCAAGGCCCTCAATGCCGTCGGTATTGAAGTGGCTGATACCGTTGCCCACATCGGCGCAACGGTGGTAGAAACGCTCAAAAAAGCAGGCATCTACGACGAATGCCATACTTGCTGAATAAAGGATAGGGAGAGCCTCGGTGCAATTTGCATCGAGGTTTTTCAATTGCAGTTTATCTGTCCGTACGTGGTTAAAACAAACTCGGTACAG